>JAEPLS010000003.1 GCA_017644325.1 Prochlorococcus marinus CUG1438
CCATTTTATTTTGTTTATTAAAAATAGTAATAAGGATTATGAAAATTAAAAGATTCCATAATGACTCATAGAGAAAAGTAGGATGAAAATATTTGTAATTAATAAATTCTAAAGGCCTATTTTGGATGGGGATAAATAATTTCCAAGGCAGATTTGTTGGAACACCAAAGGCTTCATTATTGAAAAAATTTCCCCACCTTCCAATAGATTGTCCAAGAATAATTGAGGGAATCAATATATCCAAAAAAGTTTTTAAATGAATTTTTTTTGAATTGCAAAAAAATATAACAGCTAATAATGCTCCAATTAGACCTCCGTGGATTGCTATGCCTCCTTCCCAGACGGCTAGAAAAGATGGTATTCGAACTGTTTTGTTGAATAGCTCTAAAGAAGTAAAAAAGTTCTCTCCACTATATTGTCTCCACTCAAAAATTACGTAATAAGCTCTTGCTCCTATTACTGAAAAAATTATTAGTGATGGTAGTATTTCGCTTATGTATTCGGGGTTAATATTCCTTAACTTTGCAAGTTTTTTAGAAATTAATATGCCGATTAAAACTGAAATAGAAATAAGTAATCCGTACCATTTAATGGTTGTAAATCCTAAATTTAAAAATGTTTCTCCAGGAGATTGTATAAAAGCTTGAAATATAAGCATTTAAAAGAAAATTAGATCCCCTCTGCTGCCTGAACTTTTTCTACCTGTTTTTTCTTTAACACTAAAAGGATTTGAGTTAGACCAACACCAATAAAAAATGCAATTAATCCAATTACTCTGTATGGACTCTGAAGTACAACCTCAGCATCTAATTGTCCAAAGCCGCCAACATTTGGATCATTAGTAAGCGGGTCACCTGCGTTAATTTTGTCTTGTGCTTTTACTATAAGTTGAGGACCAACAGGTACTGCTTCAGTAGTTATCTCACCATTCTCATTTTCTATGTTGACCTCATAGCTACCATCTTCAATTGTGTCTATTGAATTAATAGTTCCTGAGGTTGGAGAGGTGAAAACTACATTATTGCTTTTGTCTCCAGTTGGGTATACCTGACCTCTACCTCTATTTCCTCCGATATGTAAGGAGTATTTCCCATAGTGATACTCTTTATTAGTGGATGGATCAGGGGAAAGTACAGGAAAAACTATTTCTTTATTGGTATCCCCGGGTAAAGGTCCAACAATGATGATATTATCTTTCTCTTCACTGTAATTAGTGAAATATACCCCTTCTGTCTCCTCTTTGATTTCTTCGGTCCATCTTTCTTGAGGAGCAAGTTTAAAGCCATCAGGCAACATTACAACAGCACCAACTTGTAATGGAACTTCAGAACCATCAGCGCCGATCTCTTTTAAGTCATTTTTGTAGGGTATTTTAACTACAGCTTTGAAAACACTATCTGCACCAACAGATTGAGGTACCTCTGCAATGGTAGGCATCTGAGCTAGATGACAATTTGCACAGACTATCTTTCCTGTGGCTTCTCTTGGGGATTCATAGTTTTGCTGAGCCCAGAATGGATAAGCAAAAGTTGACTTAGGATAAAATACAATGCTGGAAATAAAAAGCAGAGTACAGATCAATAAACTTGTTTTTTTCATGATTTGATTTTTAAAACCTTTCATTTTTTTATGCCCACCATGGATTTTCATTAGTTCTAAAGTCAATTTCTGACCATTGTTTGACCAGTACAGCATCATCTTCAATATCGACATGAGCCAGGGCCAAGGATAAAGGAGCAGGCCCTCTGACTACTTTCCCATTTGTATCGTACTGACTGCCATGACAAGGGCATATAAATTTATTGGCACCACTATCCCATGGGACAACGCACCCTAAATGGGTACAAATTGCATTTAAACCAAATTCTCCTATCTCTCCACCCTCATTAACTATTAAATAAGTTGGGTCTCCTTTAAGACCCTGCACTAGACTTCTGTCACCTGCTTGATGGGTAGCTAACCAACCTGTCTTAGTTATTGGATTACCTAATTCATCTTTAGCAGAAGTTCCACCACCACCTCCTCCTGCTCTTAGAGGCATGAAATAATTTGCTACGGGGTAAAGGGCGCCTAAAGCTACACCAGTTGCAGTACCAAATGTAAGAAGATTCATAAATTGCCTTCGGCCCATTGAAGGGACATCATTGGAACTTAATTGAGTCATTCGCTACTTGGTTCTGTTATTTATTAGTTATTATGGATCAAATTGATCAATTTCTGTTGCAAATAGATAGGACTTTTAATAATTTAAAGTAAAAGTTTAGGAAGTCTTAATTAATTGATTTAAATGAACCCATTACTAGTAGATGAAGTGATTCATTATTTGATGCATCGCTGGAAAAAAAAATATGACTTTAGGCTTTTTAGAAGAGGAAATTTTGTCTATTTTCAAATGATGTGGGGATTTCTTGGGCAGGAATCATTTCCTTTAAGTGAGGATGAATATAAAAAATCGATAGCTGATAAAATTGAGATTTTAAATAGATGTGGATATTCAGAGGAAGTAAGGGAATGGCTTAAAAGAACTAACGCTAAACCAAGGCTGGGTAGAGCTGTGAGCTTGCAATTAAATGTTAATGAGAAGATGAAAGAGTTTTTGACTTAAGATTTTCTGATAAGTAAGTTAATCCAGTACCCACAAAAAATAAAAAAACAATCGATGTACATAGCAATGACATCGTTAATGGGTCTGTTGAAGGGGTTATCACTGCAGATAAAATTGCTGAAGAGATTACAACAAACTTCCAATTCGAAATCATTTTTTCTGTTGTAATTATTCCAAGAGAACCAAGAATAAATTGTAATACTGGTAATTGAAAAGCTATTGCAGTGCTAGTCATTAATAAGAGAACAAAATCAAAATATCTTTCTATAGACCAAGTTGGTTCAACAATATCAGCACCGAAAGAAATAAAGAAATTTATGGCTGCAGGAACTAATATCCACCATGAAAAAATTAGTCCCAAGAAAAATAGAAGACCTGAACCAAAAACTGCTGGCAAGATAAGGCTTTTTTCTTGTTTTGTTAAACCAGGGGAAATGAATAATATTATTTGATAAAAAATATAAGGTATAGAAACTATTAATCCGCTGTAACCTGCTACTTTAATAGCGACAAATAAAAACTCTCCTGGAGCAAGTTGTAGTAAATGAATATCACCGGCAGGGATTTCTAAAAAAGATATTAACGGCTTTATGATTAGAAAACTAAAGAATATTGAAATAAGTATTGAGTAAATTGAGTTTAGTATCCTGTGACGAAGCTCATCTAAATGATCAGTAAAAGTCATCGAATCTGGTAAGTTATTTTCACTTTGACCTTTAACTCTCATTGATTATTTGATAAAGATTATTTAAGAAAAATGTTTAAAAATACTATTGTCAAAGTCCAATTTATTTTTCCATAAATTTAACTATTTGCTTAATTTAGGATTAGTTGGATCTGGTAATAAGAAAGGAGGAGCATCATTTAAAGATGATTCACCATAAGTTTCATATTCTCTATATCCACCCATCTTCCCATTCGTTTTCATTAAAGCGCTTACGAAGGCAAGTAATAAGAAAACAGTAGGAGCTCCAATTATTAATGCAGCACCAAATAGATATCCAACAATAAATTCTGGAAAGCTATGATTTCCTAAAAATTCATGAGTGCCCAAAAGAAAATCAAACATTTAGATTTTTAAATTTTTTTTATTATAAACTAATTTACTGTTTTAAGATTTTTTTTAATGTAATCTTCTCCTCTTGTAGGATTTCCCCAAATAATTTCTCCATTTTTAAAGGAAACGCACCCCTGTCCTCCTTTCTTGATTTTTTGCAAGTCTTTAATCTTTACTAAATTAATTGGAACTTTAATGTTTCTTTTTGCTTTACTAAATAAAGCAGCTAGATCTGCAGCTATTTGAAGATCTTGTTCAGATGCTACTTGAGATGAAGATTTTAAAACTACATGACTACCTGGTGATTCCTGTGCATGAAACCATAGATCACCTTTTTTTGAAAACTTAAAGCTTATTAAATCATTTTGCCTCATATTCCTCCCTACCTGAAGCTTCAATCCTGTGGGAGTGTCAACTTGAATGGGAAGAGATTGTATCTCAGATATACTTTTCTTGTCTTCTCTTTGCCTCTTGATATTGATATTAAACTCGTTACATAGTTCTTCCATAATTTCTTCTAAAAGTTTGATTCGCATAAAAAGTTTTTCATGATTTAAAGAATTTAGATTTTCTAGAAGTGTATTGAATTCATCTAATCTTTCTATATTTGTTTTGTAAATACTTAATCTTTCTTTTATCAACTCTCTAGATCTCTTGAGTTTTTTTGACTTTTTATATAGTTTTTGTGCTTTATTAATATCTCTTTTATTAATTTCATTTGAACTGAATATATTGTCAGCTTTTTCTTTATATACCTCGTAGTTTTCAGATTTTTTCAGAAGATCATATTGAATATTTAAATTCTTTTTCTCATTATTGGTCTGTTTAAAAATTATCCCTTCAATTTTCTTTCCCAACAATTCAATTTTTTTTTGATTCAGATGATAATCATAATAGTTCTCTAAACCGGTGCATAAATCAATTTTATTTTCGCAATTAATTTCTTTATCAAAAAACCAAACGCAATAAAAATCGTTATCAAATATGGAAAAGTTAAAATTATTGTTTTTAAACCTATTTATCCAAATCTTCCAATTTTTAAATATCTCCTTTAAGTCTGAATCGCTAATGATATCGATATTTTTTCCCATTATTTCCAAATCTTTAGTATTACTTACTAGTTCTAATTGTTTTGTAAGGATAGGACTTACTCCTTGATAGGTGTTTATTAAACAGTATTTCAAAGACTCGGGCACTACAGAAATTGACTCTTTCCATGATTGATAAGACTCATCTTCTCGAGGTTGTTTTTTAAGATTAACCGGAGGGCCAGAATAAATCGATCCTGTTGAAATTGTTCTAAAACTTGATTGACTTGATTTAATTTGTTTACCAACTGCAATTATTTTATCTTTATTATCCAAATAAAAAATATTACTATGTTTTCCCATTAACTCGAAAACTAAAAACTTACTGATTTTATCTCCAGGTTTTTTTGCAAAACCAAATTTTATAACTCTCTCGAAATCATCTTGATCAATCGAAATTAAAGCCATATACTTTAATCCGTATCTTATTTGTTTAGAAAGAGTGCTTTCTCTCCCAATCTTTTCTGGCCTATTTATCTTTAGTATTCTAGGAGAGTCTCCATTCCATGAAACTTCTAACCATGTTTGAGAATCAACTCCTCTTAAACATAATTGAATTGTATTAGGGTCTGGTTGTTGGGCAGTTTCAAACTTTGTAGGTAAGATGTTTTTTGTTAAATAATGCAAGACAGATCTAATAGATGTAATATCCATTATCTGTGGAACACCTTTTTGCATTATTCCTTTTTAATTCACAAGATGTTTATCCTACTGTAAAAAATTTAATATGAAAAATCAAAAAAAACTCATTATTCTTACTGGTCCAAGCGGGGTGGGTAAAGGAACAGTTGTTAAAGAAATATTAGGTAAAGAAAAAAATTTTTGGCTTTCAATATCTGCAACTACTAGAGAACCTAGAGAGGGAGAGAAGGACGGAGAAAATTACTACTTTTTAAATCAAAAAAATTTTAAAGAAATGATTGAACAAAACCTGTTCCTTGAATGGGCTCAATTCGCTGGGAATTACTATGGCACACCTTTGTCTTCTGTTAATGAGAAAATAAAGGAGGGATTTACCGTACTACTTGAAATTGAAGTAGAGGGTGCAAGGCAAATAAAAAATAAGTTCCCTAATTCAGTTTCAATATTTTTACTTCCTCCTGATAAAGAAGAGTTAGAGAGGAGAATAAGGAATAGAGGTACAGAAAAAGAAGAAGCAATTAAAAAAAGACTCTCAAGGGCTAATTATGAGATCTCAGTATCAAATCAATTTGATTTTGCATTAACAAATCATAATGTTGATGAAACAGCAAAAAAAATAATCAAGTTAATAAAAACTTGATTATTCTCTCTTTCTTCAGCTCATTGGATGGAATAATAAATCTGGGAAAAACCTATTAAATTCAATAATTATTCCAGCTGTAAGGCTTAGCCAAATTGCTGCTACTACTGGGGCAGATCTTACAAATTTTGTGTTTAGAATTTTGAACATTTGTTTTATAAAAGTTTTTTAAAGATGTTTAGCGAGGACCATTAAGTGTAATATTCTTATCTTTCTCTCTTAAATCTCCATTTCTACCTTGTTTATTAGCAAGAAGAGGCCATTGTGCTCCTTTTACAAGACATTTTCTAGCTAAGTCTAGGTCAATAATGATCTCAAGATCGGCCGGATTCTTGGTCTTTTTTGATTCAATTAGATACTCTCTTCCTGACCAGCCAATAATACCAGCAATGTAAATAAATAATACTCCGGGAATAAGTAAATCTCCTTCATGACCTCTATTTAATAGGGCTCCCCATGGCTCAAGAGGAGGTCCAATTATTAAATGTGGAAGACCGTCATCTCCGCATGATGCTTTCCCATATCTTTCAAATCTTGCGATGTCTTTTTGAGTAGTTGCTGAATTTGCTCTCTCAATGAATTTAGGATTCTCAGAGCATTTTGTAAGGGCTGAAGCAGTATATTCTGTACTAGCTCTGTCTGCATTTAAGGCAGGCCCATTAGCAGCTAGAGCAGTTGGAGTGATTCCTAGAAACAGAAAAACTGAGGTTATGATTGAAAAAAAGAATTTCATAAGTTGCAATCTTTAATTCCTTATAGTGTGTTAAGTAAGAAATTAATATTAAAATAGAACAAGTTGAATCAAAAATGAATAAAGTTTTAGCTATTGAAACAAGTTGTGATGAGACATCTGTCTCAATAGTCTCTAATATTGGCGATACTTTCAGAATACATTCAAATATAATCGCATCTCAAATTGAAGATCATTCAAAATGGGGAGGAGTTGTTCCTGAACTTGCAGCTAGAAAGCACTTAGAGTTATTACCTTTTGTATTAGATAAGGCTTTAGAAGAATCAAAAATTAAAATTGAGGAAATTGATTATATTGCATCAACTGTAGCTCCTGGATTAGTTGGTTGTTTACGAGTTGGCTCCATAACTGCAAGATCACTTTGCATGTTACATTCAAAGCCATTTTTAGGAATTCATCATTTGGAAGGGCATTTATCTTCAATTCTTTTTTCAGAAAATTATCCAAAGAAATCTTTTCTCACATTACTTGTTAGCGGTGGACATACTGAATTGATAAAGGTTGATGATAGAAGGGGAATGCAGAGACTTGGGAAAAGTTTTGATGATGCTGCTGGAGAAGCCTTTGATAAAGTTGGAAGATTATTAGGCCTGAGTTATCCAGGAGGACCGGCAATTGAAAAGATTGCTAAAAGTGGTGATCCAATGAAATTTAATTTACCAAAATGTAGGATTTCTGATAAAAAAGGTGGATTTCTTAAATATGATTTCTCTTTTAGTGGTCTAAAAACTGCCGTACTTAGATTAGTTGAGAGGATAAATTTGGAAGGGAAGACCATTCCCACTCCTGATATTGCTGCAAGTTTTGAGAGAGTAGTGGCAGAAGTCTTGGTAGAAAGAACAATAAGATGTGCAGAAGAACATAGCTTGGATAATGTTGTTGTAGTTGGAGGAGTGGCTGCTAATAATACATTAAGAAAAATGATGATTAGTGAAGCTTGTAAAAAATCTATTAAAGTTCATTTAGCTCCCCTTAATCTTTGTACAGATAATGCTGCAATGATTGGAGCGGCGGCGTTGTTCAGGATTAACTTAAAGGATCATTTTAGTTCCCTTAAGTTAGGTGTTGCAGGAAGACTATCAATTGAACAAGCAAATACCCTTTATGAAGAAAACCCTCCCTTTTAATTTCAATGAAGAAGCAACCTAAAATCGAGATAAAAGAGACAAAAAACTTCGTTGATAAAAAGGAACTGAATTTGTGGAAAAGAGGTTTTACCCCTCAAGCTGAAATATGGAATGGAAGGATGGCAACCGTTGGTATAGGGGTTATTTTTATAATTATTGCTTTATTAAGCCAATTTTCTTAATAGAAATAAAATGCATTTGACCTGAAAGTATTTTTGAAAGTTTTTAGAAAAATTACTCTTGTTTATCTTATAAATTAAATTAAAAAGTATTGTATTTATTGGACTTCAGATAAGATTATTGATTTAATCAAAATAATAAATATTTCTATTATTTATAATTTTTTATGACGCCTGAAAGGCTTGGATTACTTTGGGGAATAACTGTATTCGCAGGTGCTTGTGCTCGATTATTTTCTTCTTTAACAGGATTTCCTAGTGTTGTTATTTTATTGCTTTCTGGATTACTTATAGGAAGATCAGGTTTAGGACTGGTTGAGCCTTTAGATCTTGGACAAGGTCTTGAAACTATTGTTGGGCTTCTAGTCTGTTTGGTTCTATTTGAAGGGGGACTAAATTTAAAACTGCCTGAGGGGAATATAAGAAATACTGTTTTGAAAATTTCGTTGGTAAGACTTTTTATTTCATTATCATCTGGAATTTTTATTGCTCATTGGCTGGCAGGCCTCTCATGGCAAGTTGCAGGAATATATAGTGCCATCGTTCTTGCTACTGGACCAACAGTTGTCTCTCCATTAGTGGAACAAATAAAATTAGCTTCCCCCCTCTCAGAAGTTTTAAAAGCTGAAGGGTTATTGCTTGAACCAATTGGCGCAGTACTCGCACTATTGCTTTTAGAACTGACTTTAGGAGACCTACGAGGGATTAACGAAGTATTTATAGCGTTAATGCAAAGATTAGGGGGAGGAGTTTTAATCGGATTAAGTGCAGGATGGTTGCTATCAGAAATTTTAAAAAAAATAAAAAATGAAGCCTCATTTGGTATAGAGCTTCAAGTCACCCTTGGATTCATTTTCCTTGTGTATGGAATTTGCGAATATTTTTTGCCGGAATCAGGCTTGCCGGCTTCTGTAGCGGCGGGTTTTATTGTAGGCAAAAGAGAAGTTATAGATAAGGAGAGATTGGATAATCTAATAGGTGAATTAGCTCAATTAGCAATAACAGTTCTGTTCCCTCTTTTGGCTGCTGACGTTTCTTGGGGTGAATTAAGTCCGCTTGGCTGGGGAGGTATTGTTTGCGTTTTAATGTTGATGGTAATTGTTCGCCCTATTTCAATAGGGATAGCAACAATGGGAAGAGAATTGAATTTAAAAGAAAAAATATTTTTAGCCTGGTTAGCACCAAGAGGTATTGTTACTGCAGCGGTAGCATCTCTTTTTTCTATAAGGTTAGAGCAGGCTGGTATCCTTGGGGCTGGCCGTCTCCAAGGTTTAGTTTTTCTTACTATATTAATGACAGTAGGAATTCAAGGTCTCTCAGCCAAACCTTTATCAAAGAGTCTTGAATTAGAACAAAAAATATAATTTAAATTTATTTAAGACATCTTTCAATTCGAGATCTATCAGTTTTACTCTCAGAGAAAAGCTCCCAACTTTGTATTAAATCTGGTCCACTGAGAGATCCAAAAAAGGCTACTCTCAATGATTTCATTAATATCCCTTTTTTAACATTATGCATTTTAGAGATTTCGTTTATTATTTCTTTGGCTTTATCTTTATCTAGTTTTGAAGTGTTTTGCTCAGTTAAATAATTTAAGATTAGTTTTAGAGATGCTTTGCTATCATCTTTTTCCAAAAAATCTTGGCCTTCTTTTTGAATCGTAGGTATTAAGAAAAAGGGTTTTGATTGATCAATGGAATCTTTCAAAAGAGTAATAGAGTCTCTAAGCAAAATTGCTAATTTATAAGCCCATTCTTGAGACGGCGGTACCCAACCATTATCATCCCAGTATTTCTTCATGATCTTACTTAACTCTATTGATTCCATTCTTTTTATATATTGAGAATTAATCCAGTTGAGTTTTTCCCAACTAAATTTAGCTCCAGCTTTATTTATGTCTGATAAGTCAAAAATTTCAGATATCTCATCAAGTGAAAGTATCTCTCTCTCGGCAGATTTTGGAGACCAACCTAAAAAGGCCATATAATTTGATAAGGCCTCAGGTAAATATCCCAACTCTCTAAATTCGTCAATTGAAGTAACGCAATCTCTTTTAGATAATTTTTTACCGTCACTATTCAGTATTAGGGGTGTATGTGAAAAAGTCGGCAAATTAAAATTTAATGCTTTATAAATTAATATTTGTTTTGCAGTGTTCGAGATATGATCTTCACCCCTTACAACATGAGAAATATTCATGAAATTATCGTCCACTACAACTGCAAGATTATATAAAGGATCTCCAATCTCATATCCCTTTGCCCTTCTTGACAAAACTAAATCACCACCCAAGTCTTTCCCTTGCCATTTGATTTCGCCTCTTATTTGGTCTACCCATTTAATTTCAATTTTTTCATCAATCTTAAACCTTATTACTGAAGTCCTCCCTTGGGATATGAATGTTTCTATTTCTTCTTTTGAAAGACTTCTGTGTCTATTGTCATGCCTTGGAGGTAATCCTTTCTTTTTTTGTTCTTCTCTTAATTCAGAAATTTCATTTTCAGTTGTAAAGCACCTATATGCAGCTCCACATTCAATTAGCTTTTTGATGTAACTTTTGTGAATCGAAATTCGTTCACTTTGATTTATAGGTTCTTCATCCCATTTAAGTCCAAGCCATTTCAATCCCTCTAAAATATTTTTTGTATATTCAGATTTAGATCGAAGAAAATCCGTATCTTCTATCCTGATGAGAAACTTTCCGCCTATATTTTTTGCATACAACCAGTTAAATAAGGCTGTTCGAGCTGTTCCAATATGAAATAAACCCGTCGGACTAGGGGCGAGTCTTAATCGTTTTTCCAAATTTCTTTAATAAGAAACGGGACCGACGGGATTCGAACCCGCAACTTCCGCCGTGACAGGGCGGTGCTCTAACCAGTTGAACTACGGTCCCAGAATTTTGGTTCTAAAATTTATTAGAACGCTATTCTAAAATTATCAGATCATAGTGTTTAATTAATGTTGTTGTAATAAAAAAATTTTATTAATTTTAGGATTTTAAAGAAAATGTAAATTTAAGAGATACCAGTAGATAAATAAGTATTTATTTTTGGGGTCTAAACCCCGCAGGTTCTATCAACCTGACTTGGTTACCTCTTGCTGTGAATTCTCTACCTTGGTCACTTTGTACTACAACTCTCCCACCAGATTTAACTCTGATGACTCTTGCACGAACCCATCCTAAAGCTGCTGATTCGAGGACTTTAACTACGTCCCCAGGTTGAAGATCTAACTCCATTTTATAAAAAAATGATTTACATAATGTTGATCAAACGCGTCGTGGAGGACTTGAACCCCCGACATCAGGTTTTGGAGACCTGCGTTCTACCAACTGAACTAACGACGCATTAAATAGATTATAAGCGCCATTGTGACCAATAAGGTTGTAAATTTACAACTTTAACGATCAAAGCGTTGTTTTACGCGAGTAGCTTTTCCTACCCTATCCCTTAGATAGAATAACTTAGCTCTTCTTACTTTACCTCTACGTTCAACTTTTAGAGAGGCAACTTGTGGACTATGTAGCATAAATACTCTTTCAACACCTATGCCTTGGAAAATTCTTCTAACGGTAATTGTCTGGTTAATACCCCCATGTCTTTTCGCTATGACAACTCCCTCGTAAGGTTGAACTCTTTCTTTGTTGCCCTCTGTAATTTTTACTCCAACTTTAACGGTGTCTCCAACATAAATCTCAGGTAATTCTTTTTTTAATTGCTCATTCTCGAATTCTTCAATAAGGTTTGAAACGCTTAATGTTTTAGTGGTTTCAGAAACCAAGTCCCCCCCTTGTTGTTCGACTGACACATCAATTGATCCGTCAGCTTTACTACCGGTTTCTAATTCAATTTCTAGTTTCTCTTTGGCCATTTGGGTCTTTATTGTCCTACAAGTTCTATATCTTAACCTTTTGACTCGCCTTTAGTAACCTTTTTGGTAAATGAAATTGTTTTTGAAAACATTTGGAATCCTGTTATGAGCATCCATAAAACTCCAAGGGAATTCAAAAATACATATACCAATTCTCCATTATCTCCAAGCCATTCGCCCTCATGGAGTGACATTAACCAATGAACTTGGTCTCTAGAATAACCTAATAAATCTTTTGAAACCCTATAAAGTAGACCAGTAATTGAAGATATAAATAATGGAAGAAAAATCCAAGGTGCCAAAGCCTTATGAAATTGCCTAGAATTAGATAAAAGTTTCATTCCTGTTTCCTATTGTTTATTGATAGATTTAAGATGGCCAAGTTAATAATGGCTATCTTGAAGATATTTATCTATTACTATTATTTATTCCAATGAATTATTTTGCAGATCTTTTATTAAATAAAAATAATTCCATCGCAAATGATCAAGTTCCTTTTATCCAGAGGAGAAGAGGTATCGAAATAAAATCTGCACGTGAAATAAATTTGATGAAAAAATCTAGCAGGATAGTAGCAACAGTTTTGAGAGAAATCAATAATCTAATTGAACCTGGAATGAGCACAAAAGATTTAGATGATTTCGCAGAAAAGAGGATAAAAAGTTTCGGAGCAGTGCCAAGTTTCAAGGGTTATCACGGTTTCCCCTCTAGCATTTGTTCTAGTATTAATAATGAGGTTGTACATGGGATACCAAATAAAAATAAAATAATTAAAAATGGTGACTTAGTTAAAATTGACACAGGAGCATATTTAGATGGATTCCATGGGGATAGTTGCATAACAATATGTGTAGGAAAAGTTAGCTCAAAAGCCCAAAATCTTAGCGATGTGGCTTATGAAGCTTTATATGCGGGACTTTCAAAAATCAAGGCTGGAAATACGCTCCTTGAAGTTGCTGGCGAAATTGAAGATATTGTTAAAAAAAATAGCTTTAGTGTTGTTGAAGATTACACAGGCCATGGAGTTGGAAGAAATCTTCACGAAGAACCCTCCGTATTCAATTTCCGAACCAAAGAATTGCCAAATGTAGTTCTCCGTGAAGGCATGACATTAGCCGTAGAACCTATAGTTAATGAAGGGACTAAATTTTGTAAGACATTAAATGATAAATGGACCGTAATAACTGTAGATGGAAAATTATCTGCGCAATGGGAACATACAATAGTTGTTTTAAAAGATGGGATCGAAATATTGACAGATAGAGATTTTTAGAAATTAAGATTTGTATTTGTAGATAATTTTACAATACAAAAAATTAAGAAATTCTTTTAGTGGGAAAAGTAAGTATGTTAAAGGGTTTGGACTAATTATTACTAGGTAACTTTTTGCATTAGCTAAATCATAAATTTTTTCAGATACAAATTTGGGACTCATAACTCCAATTGGATTAAGTTCTGACTTGAAGGGACCTAAGATGATTTTTTTAATAATTAATTTTTTCTTAGTATCTTTGTCCATAAGATTTTTTTTGAATGAAACTAATTGTCCAATAAGGGATTTACTTATCTCATATGATGGGTTGAGGGCTGGCAATATTTCTGCTTCAGATGTGTTGATCCAAATCTCCTTTCTTATTAATGACTTATTTTTTCGGGCAATGTCTTCAAATAAATTCAAAAATTTAAAGTTGCTTAATGCATTTATTTCGATTGAATTTTCGTAATTGGTATTTTCTCTACTCAGATTGTAAATACCGTGGTTCAGAATTAAAATATCTATTTTTTTTAAATACTTAGTTAATTTATATTCTTTCCCACATTCCCATTTAATCCATTCATTAGGAGATTCAAGATTTACTGCAGAATCAGTCTTTCTATGAGAAAATCCAATCACTTTATATCCCTTATTACGAAACAACTTCGTTAGTTCCTTTCCTAGCGTGCCTGATGCTCCTGTAATACCAACTGTTTTCCCTTCTCTAATTGAATCTATCATTTTGTTTGAATTAAATGAAATACCAAAGAACTAAAATAAATTTATCTAAAAAAATATATATTTATTTGATTAAAACTCATAAATAAATATTTGTTTAGTTCTAAAAATAATATTATCTTGAACTTATGGACAAATAACTTTAATAATTATGAGTGATATATTGTTAATTGGTTCATGTGAGCCATTTAGTGGTAAGTCTGCATTGGTTCTTGGGATAGCAAAAAGACTTTTACAAGAAAAAAAACAAGTACGTATAGGTAAACCTTTAGCAACATGTATTGAACTTACTAACCTGCCTTCAATGTCCTATGAAGGCTTAATAGATGATGATGTTAAGTTTATTGGATCCACATTGAATATCGAAGAGGATAATTTAATTTCCTCAGTAGGATTGTTGGATAATATATCAGCAGAAAAAAGAATTTCAAATAAAGACTTACTTCCAGGGAAAGGGTTTGATCAAATTGAGCGTTTAGTTAATGATGATTTTAAAGGATTAAATATTCTTGAAGCAGCTGGCAGTCTTCATGAAGGGATGATTTATGGCTTAAGTCTTCCACAACTTGCTGAGTGTTTAGATGCAAAAGTCTTAATTGTGAATTTGTGGGAAGATTGTAAAAGTGTTGATGCATTACTTGATGCGAAAAAACAATTAGGAGACCATTTGGCTGGAGTAGTATTGAATGCAGTTTTGCCTCAAGAAGTCGAAAAAGTAAAGAATGAAATAATACCCTCTCTAAGAGACATGAATATTGAAGTATTTGGAGTAATGCCTAAATCACCACTGCTAAGAAGTGTCACCGTTGGTGAACTTGTAAGAAGACTAAACGCCAAAGTAATTTGTTGTCCTGAAAAAGATCAATTACTTGTTGAGACATTAAGTATTGGTGCAATGGGTGTGAATTCTGCAATGGAATTTTTCAGAAGAAGACGAAATATGGCTGTAGTTACTGGAGCTGATAGAACTGATATTCAACTTGCGGCTTTGGAAGCTTCGACTCAATGTCTTATTTTAACTGGTTTGGGAGAACCTCTATCACAATTGATTCATAGAGCAGAAGAATTGGAGGTGCCAATTTTAAAGGTGGAATTAGATACTCTTGCCTCTGTAGAAATTATTGAAGAAGCTTTTGGACATGTCAGAATACATGAATCAATTAAGGCATCTTATGCTATTCAATTAGTTCAGGAAAATGTAAATTTAAAAGGAATTCTCGAAAAGATAGAATTTCCCTGCAATTTTTCAGATAAATGCTAATTTCAAATATAGGAACCATTTTATTTTGAGTCGCTCTTTAGATCTACCAGCAACAGAAGGCGTTGATGCATTAGCTCAAGAACTCGCAAAACTCCAAGATAATGGGAAAAGGAGGATTGCTTTTTTGGGGAGCAGACATGTACCTGTCGTCGACGTCCATTTGATTGAGTTGATAGCAAGGTCCTTAGCAGAAGAAGGGCATAACATCCTTACATCTGGCTCTCAAGGGGTTAATGCAGCGGTTATTCGGGCAGTTTTAGATATTAATCCATCATTATTGACTGTTTTATTACCTCAAAGTCTTGATAGACAAATACCTGAAATTAAAGATCAACTTGAAAGGGTCATACATTTGGTAGAAAAAAGTGAAAATGATGAATTGCCCTTGCCACTTGCCAGTAGTCTTTGTAATCAAGAAATAATTTCAAGGTGTGATCAATTAATATGCTTTGCCTTTCACGATAGTGAAACCTTGTTAAATAGTTGTAGATGTGCAGAAGAGATGGGGAAAATGGTTAGTTTGTTATTTTTTGATTAAATAAATCTATTACCGTTTACTTAAATTTAATTTATGCTAAAAATAATCTTGAGTTAAAAATTAAAGATGGCAGAAAGCTTTTCATTTGATGTGATTTCTGATTTTGAGAGACAGGAATTAGTTAATACTTTAGATCAAGTAAAAAGGGAAATCTCTCAGCGTTACGATCTGAAAGGAACAGATTCGATAGTTGTTTTAGATAAAGAAAATATTTTTATTACCACTAATAGTGAACTAACCTTAAATGCGATAAATGACATAATTCGACAAAAATCAATAAAAAGAAATTTATCTTTAAAGATTTTTGACTATGGAGAAATTGAGATAGTGAGTGGAAACAAAATTAAGCAGACCATCCTTTTAAAACAAGGCATTAAACAAGAGATAGCAAAAAAAATCAGTAAAAATATTAGAGATCAAATTAAAAAAATTAATGTAAGTATCAATGGAGAAACGCTCAGGGTGACAAGTAAGAGCAAAAATGATCTTCAATTAGCAATTAAGCTTCTTAGTGAATTGGAAGAGTCTTTGAACATTCCTCTAAAGGCTAATAACTTTAGGTAAGATCATAAAAAGACAATTTTAAAAATATGGCAGATTATCCAGAATCTCTTATTAAAGAATTATCTTTGAAGGTGAAAGAATATCCCCGTTTTTCAAATGGAGAAATAGAGAAATTTTGTTGGATGGCAGTTCATGAGCACAAGCATGGAGTTTTGCCCTCTGAATATGATATTAGGGAGATAGATGAGGACCTTTATTTACAGCTTTTGCAGGAATTTAAATCCAATATTTAAAAAAAATATTTATAATTACCTCTTCAATTATTAAAAAAATATTTTAATTAAATGGCTTATACATGCACTAATTAGTGTATTTAAATATGATTAATTAAAAGAAAAAATTTAATGTCAACATCCTTTAAAAACGTCACGCCAACTGGACCTGGTGGAACAGCAACATTATTGATTGTATTATCCTTTACTGGCTTTCTTTTGCTGACCCAAGCTCTCTTCGTTGTCCCATCTGGACAAGTTGCAGTAGTCACTACACTAGGTAAAGTAAGTGGCCCCTCTAGAAGAGCTGGTTTAAACTTTAAACTTCCATTTATTCAGTCTGTATATCCATTTGATATTAAAACTCAAGTTCAACCAGAAAAATTTGAAACTTTAACTAAAGACCTTCAGGTTATCAGGGCGACAGCAACTGTTAAGTATTCAGTAAAACCCAACGAAGCAGGAAGGATTTTTGCAACAATAGCAAGTAGAAATAGCGATGTTTATCAAAAAATTGTTCAGCCATCTTTACTTAAAGCCCTGAAATCAGTTTTTTCTCAATATGAGCTAGAAACAATAGCTACTGAATTTGCTGTAATTTCTGAGAAAGTTGGTGATACTGTTGCTCAAGAACTTAATTCATTCGATTATGTAGATGTTAAAAGTTTGGATTTAACTGGATTAGAGATAGCTGAAGAATATAGAGCAGCTATTGAACAAAAGCAAATAGCTGGTCAGCAGTTACTAAGAGCTAAGACAGAAGTAGAAATTGCTGAACAAGAAGCACTTAGATATGAAACACTAAATAGAAGCCTCGACGATCAAGTGCTTTTCAAATTATTTCTTGATAAGTGGGACGGCAGTACTCAAGTTGTTCCTGGTCTACCAGGTTCAGAAGGAGGAAGTCCTCCAGTAATAGTAGGTGGTAGAAGATAATTATTTACAAGTAATTTTTTACAACAACTAATCATTTATATAATTTCCATAGAACAAAATTATGTAAATGATTATTTCTTTATAGCATTGAAAGATTGATCAAAAGCCTCAATAGTTTTATCAATTTCTTCTTCGCTATGCGAAAGTGATGTGAAACCAGCTTCAAAGGGACTTGGGGCCAGATAAATACCCCGTTGAAGCATTTCTCTATGCAACTTGCCAAATAATTCAGCATCGTTTGTTTTGGCTTCGTCAAAATTTCTAACCGGACCATCGCATAAGAAAAACCCAAACATAGCACTTACATTTCCACCATTAATAGAAATTCCATTATTCTCTGCAGACTGAATTATCCCTTCAATTAATCTTGAGGTTGTTGCCTCTAGTTTCTCGTAGGTTCCTTCTTGCTTAAGTAGTTCAAGAGTTTTTATTCCAGCAGTCATTGCGAGTGGGTTACCGCTCAAAGTTCCTGCCTGATAGACAGGTCCGGAAGGGGCTACCATTGACATTATTTCTTTTTTGCCTCCATAAGCTCCAACAGGCAATCCTCCACCAATAACTTTTCCAAGTGTGGTTAAATCAGGAGTAACTCCAAATTTTTCTTGAGCTCCTCCATAACTTATTCTGAAACCAGTCATTACTTCATCAAAAACTAATAAAGATCCATTTTCAGTTGTTAATTCTCTTAAGCCTTCTAAGAATCCAGGCTCAGGTTTAATAAATCCAGCATTCCCAACAATGGGCTCAAGAATCACCCCTGAAATGGCATCAGGATTTTCAGAAAATAATTTTTTTACTGCTTCAAGATCATTGTAAGGAGCAGTAAGTGTATTGGCAGTTGTAGTTCGGGGAACACCTGGAGAGTCTGGTAATCCTAAAGTGGCTACCCCCGACCCTGCTTTTACCAAAAACATATCAGCATGGCCGTGATAACATCCGTCAAATTTAATAACTTTATCTCTTCCAGTAAATGCTCTCATCAGCCTTAATACAGCCATACAGGCTTCAGTTCCACTATTAACAAATCTAACCATTTCTACAGATGGAACAGCATCTATTACCATCTCAGCAAGTTTATTCTCTAAAACGCATGGAGCTCCAAAACTGGTGCCTTTCTCAATAGCTTCTTGCAATGCTGTTGTAACTTCAGGGTGGGCGTGGCCACATATAGCAGGTCCCCAACTGCCTATGTAGTCAATATATCTATTTCCATCAATATCCCAAGCAAAGGGACCTTTGACTCTATCAAAAACAATTGGTTGACCACCAACAGACTTGAAGGCTCTTACTGGAGAACTCACTCCTCCGGGCATTAATTCTTGGGCAGCGGAGAAAATTTCTTCAGATTTGGTGCAATTTAATATATCAGTCACAATTTAATAAACAAAAAAAGCTTTGAGAAAAATTTTGGCATGTCTTAACTTAGAAATAAGTAAAAATTTTGTCAATCAGATTGAAATTCTACATTATGATATTTTTATTGCGATATTCTAGATTGTAAATTATTAATTTTTAAGAAATTATCAAATATATCAATATTTATCAATATAATCCTTTGGATATAAGCCTTTTCAGGATTTTTAAAGCAATCTATTTGTTTTATTTATATTTCGAAAAAATTATCATCTTCCTCAAAAAAATCTTCATTTATGTCGTTTAAGTTAATATCTATCATTACTGGAGCATGATCGCTAGGGCGTAAATTTGATCTGGGAGAGCTGTCTATCACGCAACTTTTAAGTTTTGATGAAAGTTCTTTACTGATGTAGATATGATCTATTCTCCAACCTTTATTTAATTCATATGCATTATTACGGTAATCCCACCAACTCCAATGTCCAGTGTTTTTTTCGAAAATCCTAAAAGAATCTATTAATCTTCCTTTGAGAACATTATCTAGTGCATCCCTCTCTATCTTAGATGCCATAATTCCTCCTTCATACTTCTTTGGATCATGAATGTCTGAGTTAGACGGAGCAATATTAAAATCACCCATCAGACAAATTAATTGTCCCGTATTTTCTTGCTCATCCAAGAACGAAGCCAAGTACTTTAACCAATTAATTTTATATTTGAACTTATCAGAGTCTAGTGAAGATCCGTTAGGTACATAGACATTTATGATCTTAGTACCATCAATATCGGCAGAAATTAATCTTTTTTGATCTTGGAAAATGTCGATGTTTTGATCAGAGTCCGTATAACCGTAGAATCCTTTTTTAACATTTTCGGCTTTTGTTTTAGAAATAATAGCAACACCATTGTATGACTTTTGTCCGTACACCTCCACTGAATATCCTAATTTTTCGAAAGGTTCAAATGGGAAACTCTCATCTATCACTTTTGTTTCCTGTAAACAAAGTATATCGGGATCGACTTGATTCATCCAATTTATAATTTGTGTAAGTCTGGTTCTTATAGAGTTAACATTCCAAGTTGCTATTAACAAATTTCTACCAAATTATGTAAAATTAAATTAGCAGATATTTATGGCGTTAAAGAATTTTGAAATTAAATAAAATGAAAAATTTTTGCAAAAGCCTACCTAAGTCAATAACTTTAGTAATTATTTTTATTTTCTTAACTTCCTTAAAAGGTTATTCCTTAAATGCTGAATATATTTTTGAAGAATTAGAAATTGATACCTCAACTAAAAGTGAAGAGGACAAGTCAGCCATTCCAACTAATCCATTTGAGCTTGTTGAAATGATCAGAAGACATAATAGTTTGAATGATGCTACTAAACCATCTGATGCTATTGACGATGCGTTAAAGTCCTTTAATAGTTTGGAGGAACAATAAGAAATTTAATACTTTAAATTCTAATTTCAAATTTTTAATATGTTAAAAAACCCCATCCCAAAAGTTACTAATCAATTGCAGTACAGAGCGATCGGCATTATTAATGGTAAATTTTCTCCCCATGACGACAAGAAGTTAAATAGAGGTTTTTTAATTGACAACAAAGGCGAAAAAATTGAAACAGTAGTACTAGGTAAAACATTATCACTTTTAAAAAAGCATATTGATTTGAAGAAAAGTTATTTTTGGGTTGTTTATCCAAAAAATAAAAATACTCAAAACTTACATTTACAGGTTGCAGGTATCTGGGATCCTTACAAACTGAATGATTTTCCAACTGATTCTTCAAAAACTAACTTCCCTAAATTATTAGAAGAATTAGATTTAAAAGATAATTATTTTTCTGTTAGAGGAGAATTGGTTTTTGTTAATACTAAAAAAAAAGAAATTGTTATAAAGATTTGTTCTGCCTCAAATTTGAAAAATTTAAAAAATAAAAATTTCAAATTAGTCATTAAAGGTGAGCTTTCTCTTGAACTTCTTAATAGTTTTGTAAATTTAGATATCAATAGAGACGGAAATTCTTTGAAATTAATAAGGTATGAAGTCATTAAAAAAGATCTTTCTAAAAAGATCTAGAATGAAAGGTTGATTTTTATCGCAATTTTACTAATCAAGAAATTTTAGATTTATGAATGATCTTTTAATTGAATGTTCGCCAGGCATTTCTGGAGATATGTTGCTAGGAGCTTTTTATGATTTAGGGGTGCCTAAAGAAGTTATTGAACAACCGCTTATTGATCTTGGATTTAAGGATCTCTATCATCTAAAGTTTATAGAATCAAAAAGTTGTTCAATTCGAGGCATCAAGGCAAAGGTTGAGAATATTGAACGTAATCCTACTAAAAGAGATTGGAGAAGTATTAAAGAATTTATTTTAAATGGGAACTTAAATGAGAATTTAAAGCAATTAATTTATGAAGTATTTGAATCGTTAGCAATTGCCGAGGGAAAAGTTCATGGCATCAAATCTGAGGATGTTCATTTTCATGAAATTGGAGCTCTAGATTCACTAGTGGATATCATAGGAGTATGTGCTGCATTGAATTACTTAAACCCAAAGAAGGTTTATTGTAATGAACCAATGTTGGGGAAAGGTTTTGTACAAACTGAACATGGAAAATTATCAGTACCTCCCCCTGCTGTAATAGAGCTAATTAGCCAAAAGAACATAAAGGTTTTATCAAGTTTTGACTCGATAGAGGGCGAATTATCTACACCAACAGGAATTGCTTTACTTTCTAATTTAGTCGACCATTCGCACCCCCCTTCAAGATATTCAATTAATTCTTATGGAGTAGGCATTGGTAACCTAAAATTTCCATTCCCTAATTTGGTAAGAGTTTGTAAAATTACATCATTTGGGAACTCTTCTATTAATCAACAAACCAATCCAAAATGTGAAGAGATATCTATTCAAGAAGCATGGATTGACGACCAATCCCCTGAAGATATATCTAATTTTGTAGAGAAATTGAGAATTGAGGGGGCTCACGATGTTTCTTATCAATCTATAAATATGAAAAAAAATAGAATTGGGTTTTATATTCAAGCAATCTTACCAATAGAGAAAAAAGAATTTTTTAGGCGATTATGGTTTGATTATTCCAAGACTATTGGAGTTCGCGAGAGAATCCAATCGAGGTGGATTTTACTAAGAAGGAGAGGAGAATGTTTGACGACTTTTGGCAATATAAAAGTTAAACAGATTTTGAAGCCTGATGGATCGATAACTATGAAACCAGAAAACGATGAAGTTTTGAGATTGAAAATTGAGCATAAAATATCAACTGACGAAATAAGAAAAATAATAAAAGACTCAAGTAAAGAATTTAAGGCATTTGAAAACTGGAAATGAGATTTAATATATCTAGTCAATCCTATTGGAAATTGCTTAAAAAAATTAATTTTGGTGCTTTGAAGAGTCTTTTCTTTATTTCAAGCTTGTTTTATTTTTGCGTCTATTTTTTTTATAATTTTGATCAAATTTCTTTCGATATCAGTTTTAAAAAAAATGGAATTAATTTATTTTTATCTTTTTTATTTTGTGTTTTAAGTATTTATCTTAACGCCTATGCTTGGGAATATATAGTTAAGTGGTTTGGTAAAGACTATAAAAGTAATAATCTAGTTTCCTTTTATGTTTTAACTAATATTCTTAAATATGTGCCGGGAGGGATTTGGCATTTCGTTGAAAGATTTAACTTTATAAAAAAAATAAGTAATCCACAGATTGCTTTGTATTCGACACTCATAGAACCTTACTTTATGTTGAGTGGATCTTTTCTTTTGGCATCGCTGGGAGTGATTTTTTCACCATTTTTCTTTTTTTTAATTTTGCCCTTAGTATTTTTAAATAGGAAATTAATTTATCTTGTATTAAAAAGATTAGGTTCTCTTAAAGGTAAAGTATTCGACGTTTTGAGACTTGCAAATTCAAAAGAACAATTTGAAAAGAAAATAAATATAATATCTTTTTTCCCTACAAAAGCGTTATTACTTGAAATTGGGTTTGTTTTATCTAAATTTACTGGATTTTATATTTGCCTTAATATTTTTTATACAAATAATACATTAAACATCATATTTCTTTTAGTAATCTTCTCTTTGTCATGGTCTTTAGGTTTGATAGTACCTACAGCTCCAGGAGGAGTTGGAGTTTTTGAAAGCTCCCTGCTTTTTTTTATTGGCAGAAATATTCCTCAAGATATAATTGTGGTTATTTTAATCTATTTTAGGGTTATATCTACATCGGCAGATTTGTTGTTAAGCTTTCCTTTTTTAGTTAAGAAACTTTTTCAAAAAATTTAGTTTTTTTTCTCTAAACTTGGTATCAGTGTTATTGATGCAATAAAGCCTAAAGTCATGACAAGAATTGCTGGTAATATTGCTTCGACTATTCTTTCATCCCCAGCATATTGATATATTCTCACAGCTAATGTATCGAAATCGAATGGTCTTAAAATAAATGTTATGGGTAATTCTTTTATGGTATCTACAAAAACTAAAAGTGATCCCACGAATATTGGTCCCTGGAGTAGAGGTAGGTGAATTCTTTTTATGATTCCTAGCCAATTTTCTCCTAGTCCAAGTGCGGCTTCATCAAGACTAGGAGAAATTCTCTCAAGACTTGAATCAATAGAACCCTTAGAAATTGTTAAAAAACGGACAATATAACCCCAAATTAGTAAGCAAATAGCGATTAAATTGAATTTTGAAGAAGAAATACTTATCAAAGATAAAGCTAATACTGTACCTGGGATTGCGTAACCGATCCCTGCAAGGTTTGTTATTAGTTCTATTAAAAAACTTTTATTTGGACGTTTTGCTAAGGAAATTATTAAGGAGAATAACATTGTTATTACTGCAGTAAAAAGTCCCAGACTAATAGTCCTTAAGGATAGGGTAACTATTTCTATAGACAACCCTTTTTGAATTTGATCGATATTTAGCAGAACCCAAAAACACGGAATTCCAAAAGAGAAAATTGGAGGAAATAAGGATATGGTTATTGCCAAAAAAGCCCTAGTTCTTTTTAACTCCCATCCTTGAGAATCTTGTGACGCGGGATTTTCGCTCCACCTCTTTGATTTTCTTCTTGAGAATTTTTCGAAAATAATTAAAGTGAAAATTATTATTAGGGCTACCAAAGATAATCCAGTAGCACTTTTTGGATTGCCTTCGATTATCCAATTCTCGGTGATGCCTGTAGAAATACTAGGAATATTTAATAATGCAAAAGTCCCGAGCTCATTCATTACTTCCATACACATTAAACTTATTCCTGTTATGAGTGATGGAAACGCCATTGGTAAAGCGATTTTAAAGAAGCTCCTCCATGGCCCAACTCCTAATCCCCTACTAACATTGATTTGATTTACTCCAAATTTATTAAAACTTTCGTTAGCAAGAATGAATACATATGGATAAGTAGAAATCGAAAGTATTAAAACTCCCCACCATAACCCAGTTACTTGATACCCAAAAATACTTCCTAAATCCTGTAGAACAGCTGTTATTAGATATGCTGGGGCAGCTAGTGGAACAAGCTGACATATACGAATAACTCTTCTGAACTTGAAATCGCAATTTGAAAGTAACCATCCATTCAAGGTTCCTAAGCCTCCACCAAATAAACTTGTGAGAGCTAAAACTTTTAAAGTACCAAATACCTCTTCTCCTCCTGCAATACCTAATGATAAATTCCCACTAATTATGAAAACAATCCCTTCTAAAAGAAAATTGGATATTGGAATAATTACTAAGAGTGCAACAAAAAACGAAATGATATATAGAATTTTTAATTCTGATACTGCTTTTTTAAATCCTGTAATAAGTATTTTCAAAAATTAATTAAATCCTGCTAAGTAATCTATTTTGAATTAAATCTACATGATGAAAGTTGATTTTTAATAGTTTGATGATCTAAGTTTTTACCAATTAAAACTATCTTGTTTGATTTATCTTTTGTCCATTCTTCATCATCAAGAGAGAACCGTTTCCCAGATAAGTGAAAAATGTGTTTTCTATCACTTTCCATAAACCATAATATCCCTTTTGCTCTAAATACATTTTGTGATAATTGATTATCTAAAAAATATTGAAACTTCCTTAAGGAAAATGGTTCAAATGTCTCATAAGAAACTGATGTAAATCCTTCGATATTATTGCTCAAATCATGTGAATGGGAGGAGTGATCATGTGAATGGGACGAGTGATCATGTGAATGGGACGAGTGATCATGTGAATGAGACGAGTGATCATGTGAATGGGAGGAGTGATCATGTGAATGGGAAGCATGTTCTTTTTGATTTCCTACTATCTTTTCTTTACCCCTCTCGAATTGGAAAGTATCTGTCTCAAATAAACCTACGCTTAGTATTGTTTGAAGTGCAACCTCACTATTTGTTGATCTCAAGATCCTTGGTTCTTTTTTTATGTTGCTTATGAACTTTTCTATTTTCTTTAATTGTTCTTCATTTGCCAAATCAGATTTATTAAGAAGAATGATATCTCCATATAAAATTTGAGAATAGGCGACACTAGTATTATTAATTTCAAAATCAAAATTTTCTCCATCAACAACAGTGATGATCGAATCTAATCTTAATTTTTCTCTAAGATCACCAGCCGCAAAAGTCATGGCTACTGGTAATGGATCAGCTAGCCCAGTTGTCTCAACAATTAAATAGTCTATGTTTTCAGCTTTTTCTAAAACTTTGGATACTGTACTTATTAATTCGTCATTGATTGAGCAACATATACATCCATTATTTAATTCGATCATATCTTCTGAACCCTTTATTATTAAGTCATTATCTATGCCGATCTCTCCAAATTCATTAACTAAAACAGCTGTTTTAATACCGACTTGATTTTTTAAAATATGATTAAGGAGTGTGGTTTTCCCAGAACCTAAGAATCCACTAATAATCGTAACTGGCAACAAATTTTTAGACATATCAAGTAGTTAAATGAAAAAGTTTATAATTTTATTTATCGAAAATTTTGTTAATTTCTGAAGCTAATGTTTGATCCAAATTTGTAATGCCCCCCAAATCATGTGTATTTAATCTAATTACTACTCTTGAATAAACATTTTCCCAATTAGGGTGATGATTATGTTTTTCACAGATTAAAGCTACCTTTGTCATAAATGAGAATGCTTCAATAAAATTAGCGAAGTTAAATTCTCTTTGGATTTGTTCAGATTTAATTTCCCAGTAAGGTATTTTTACAACTAATTCCTTCAATTCTTCATCTTGTAAAAGGTAAGGTTCCATTCAATAACTAATCTAACTTCTTTACATTATAAATATTTTACTTTTTTTCACCAATTATATGAACGTTTATAATTCTTTCCTTTTGATCAAATCTATGTTCCCATAAATAAACTGCCTGCCATGTACCAAGCATGATTTTACCGTCTTGAAAACTTAGAGATAAACAAGTGTTTGTTAGGGATGTTTTAATATGTGCTGGCATATCATCAGCCCCCTCTTGATAATGTTTATAGGATATTTCTTCTCTATTTTTTGATAAGGATAAATAGGACTCATATGGAACTATTGATTGCATATATTTTTTTAGGTCTCTTAGAACATTTGGATCTGCGTTTTCATTAATAGTTAAGCTGCAACTGGTATGAAGTGAAGTTAAATTGAAAATTCCGGAATGAAAATTATTCTTTTTAATGAATAAATTTATATCTTGTGTTATGTCAACAAAACCCTCACCATTGGTTAAAAATTTTAATTCTGAGAATATTTGTTCCATAATAGTCAAAGCTTTATTAATCAATATCCTATTACGTATAAAAGATATATGTTTTATTCAAACATCAAAATTTTTATCTTAAAATAGATCTAATTAAATTTAGATTTTTGGCTGAAACTCAATGGAATAAGCTGGGGGCTTATCTTAAGGAAACTCAAATATTAGGGTCAATCCAAAATACACTTTATTGGGATCAGAATACTGGAATGCCTAAAAAAGGAGCTTCTTGGAGATCTGAACAACTTACTTATATTGCGAAAGTATTGCATGAGAGAAATTCTTCGGAAGAATTTTCTAACTTAATACAATCTGCTAGAAATGAATTATTAGATATTGAACGAAATTCCGATAATCAACTTTTTATTAAAGAGAAGGAAAGAAATATTAATCTTTTATTAAAGGAATTTAATAGAGAAAGAAATTTAGATCCTAAATTAGTTGAGTCTTTAGCAAAGGCAAAATCCAAAGGTTATGAAAGTTGGCAAGAGGCTAAGAAAAAATCTGATTTTAAAATTTTTCTTCCATTCTTTGAAGAATTAATTAAATTGCGGATTGAAGAATCGAAACAAATATCTGATCAATATTCTCCATGGGAGACACTAGCCCAACCCTTTGAGCCTGAATTGACTTTGAAGTGGTTGAATAAGATGTTTCAACCATTGAAGGAAACTATTCCAGATTTGATTAGAGGAATTAATCAGTCAAAAAAAAATTATTGGGATCTAGGTCCCAAATCTCAACAAATTTTGTGTTCTAAATTACTTGATGAGTTTGGGAGAGATAAAGATCTCGTTATTGTCGGTAAATCTCCTCACCCTTTTTCAATTACATTAGGGCCCAATGATTATAGGATTACAACAAGAATTGTTGAAGGTGAACCATTATCAAGTTTTCTAGCAACTGCACATGAGTGGGGTCATTCAATTTATGAGCAGGGTTTGCCATCTCAAAGTCATCAATGGTTTGCTTGGCCTTTAGGTCAAGCAACTTCTATGGGGATTCATGAAAGTCAATCTTTATTTTGGGAAAATAGAATAGTTAAATCCAAATCTTTTTCAAAAAGATTTTTTAAAAAATTTGCTGCTGTTGGATGTTCCTTAAATGATTATTTAGAACTCTGGAAATCTATTAATCATGTGGAACCAGGATTAAATAGGGTTGAAGCAGATGAATTGACCTATGGCTTGCACATATTAATAAGAACAGAACTCGAAATAGATCTGATTGAAAAAGGATTGCCTGCTGAAGATATTCCAGAGGAATGGAATAAAAGATATGATCAACTCCTAGGAGTAAAACCATCTAATGATTCAGAAGGCTGTCTTCAAGATGTTCACTGGAGTGAAGGTGCGTTTGGATATTTTCCTTCATATTTGTTAGGTCATCTTATAAGTGCACAAATATCTTCTCAAATGGAAAAGGACATTGGCTTGATAGATAAGTTAATCGAAAAAGGTGAATATCAAAAAATCATTTTTTGGTTAAGAAACAATATTCACAAATATGGGAGATCAGTTAATTCTATGGATTTGGTAAAAACAGTAACGAACGAAGAACTATCACCAAACTATTTTATTAATCATTTAAGGTCTAAAATTAATAATATTTTCTGAAACATTACTTTTATAGAAATTGGTTAAGTATGAGGATGTAAGATAAACAAAAATTATTTTTCGATGGCAAATCTTAATCAACCCCCAAGTAGGGTTACACCGAATTTATTGCATATACTAAATGCTTTCACTGATGGCTCAAATACAACAGTTAATACTATTGTTGAATTAAATTCAAATACGATAAATAAATATGAATTAATTACAGAAACGGGCCACCTTAAACTTGATAGGGTCGGTTATTCTTCACTTGCTTATCCTTTTGCTTATGGATGTATACCAAGGACATGGGATGAAGATGGAGATCCACTTGATATCGAAATTGTTAGCGTAACTGAACCGTTGATTCCTGGATCAATTGTGGAGGCAAGGATCATTGGAGTGATGAAATTTGATGATGGTGGAGAGGTCGATGATAAGGTGATAGCAGTTCTGGCAGATGATAAAAGAATGGATCATATTTTAAGTTTTGAAGATCTTGGAGAGCATTGGTTAAAAGAAACAAAGTATTATTGGGAACATTACAAAGATCTAAAAAAACCTGGGACTTGTACTGTAAATGGTTTTTTTGGAATAGACGAAGCTCTTAAAGTGATTAAAGATTGTGAAAATAGATATAAAAAAGAAATTGACCCTAGATTAGTAAATTAACTTATTTTAGTTTTCCCTAAATTGTTCAAATATTTCGCTAAGTATTTTATCTGCACCTTGGTTCTTTAGTTTTTTAGCCAGTTCTTTACCTATTTGTTCAGGGTTATCAGCATCGCCACTATATTGATCTTTAATCAGCCTTTCTCCATCAAGAGAGGCTACCATACCAGTAAGGTGAAGTTGTTCATCCTTAATGTTGCTATTTACACCAATTGGGACTTGGCATCCTCCTTCAAGCTCTCTTAAAAAGGCCCTTTCTGCTAAACACCTTTGACTAGTCGGCTTATCTTCTAAAACATTTATAATTTCTAAAACTTTTTTATCATCAGATTTACATTCAATGCCTAGTGCTCCTTGTCCAACAGCATGAAGAGAAATTTCATTTGGAATAATCTGATGAATTCTTGATTCAAAGCCTAATCTCTTTAATCCGGCGGCAGCAAGAATTATGCAATCAAATTCTCCTGCATCTAATTTTTCTATTCTTGTAATAACATTTCCTCTTATATCCTTGAAATCAAGATGCGGGTACTTATTTCTTAATTGTGCAAGCCTTCTTAAAGAGCTTGTCCCAACAATCGAACCTGTTGGTAAAGTTTCTAATTTATAACTTTCATTTTTTTTGTTTACTACTAAAGCATCTGCAGGGTCTTCTCTTTTTGTTATGCATCCTAATTTAAGGCCACTAGGCAAATTTGTTGGTAAATCTTTGAGAGAATGTACTGCTATATCTGCTTGCCCTATTAGCATTTGTGCTTCAAGTTCTTTTGTGAATAAGCCCTTGTCACCTATTTTGGCTAAAGCTACATCGAGAATTTTGTCCCCTTGAGTTGCCATGGCCTCTATTGATACTTCTAAATTCGGAATATTTTTTTCTAGTTGGTCTTTAACCCACAAAGTTTGTACCATTGCTAGTTTGCTTCTTCTGCTAGCTATTTTTAGTTTAAAGTTAGTCATTAAATATTATTCTGAATTAAATTAAGTCGTATATATTTTAAGCTATTCTTTCGCAACTTTCTAAAGCTGAAAATTATATTTAACCATTTTTATTTAATATATTCTTTTAAAACCCCATTTCGATTTGGATGTCTAAGTTTCCTGAGCGCTTTTGCTTCTATTTGTCTAATTCTTTCTCTTGTTACATCAAAAATCTGTCCAATTTCTTCAAGAGTTTTCATCCTTCCGTCATCAATACCGTATCTCAATCTAAGAACATCTCTTTCCCGTGGACTTAGAGTAGCTAGTACTCCTTCTAAATCTTCTCTTAATAAAGTTTTAGAAACATCTTGTTCTGGATTTTCTATATCAGCCTCTATGAAGTCTCCAAGTCTTGAGTCTTCTTCTTTACCAATAGGAGTTTCTAAAGAAATAGGTAGTTGAGCACTTTTGGCTATAAATCTTAATTTTTCAATAGTCATCTCCATACTCTCAGCTATTTCCTCTTCACTTGGCTTTCTTCCGAATTCTTGGCTAAGAACTTTTGTGGTTTTTTTAATTCTAGATATTGTCTCATATAAATGCACTGGCAATCTAATAGTTCTACTTTGGTCTGCTATTGCTCTTGTGATGGCTTGGCGAATCCACCAAGTAGCATAAGTAGAGAATTTATACCCTTTTTCATGGTCAAACTTTTCAGCTGCTCTAATTAAACCCAAACTCCCTTCTTGTATTAAATCTTGAAAAGATAAACCTCTATTCATATATTTTTTTGCGATGGAAACGACCAATCTTAAATTTGATTGAACCATTTTTTCTTTAGCTCTTCTACCTAAGAGCAGTCTTCTTCTGAATTTAGAAAGTGGCATATCTATCAATTCGGCCCACTCTCTAACAGAGGGGAAATGACCTTTTTCCGACTCATATTGAGTTGCCAGTTCTTCTAGTTGGAGTAAATCAGCAATTTTTCTTGCAAGTTCAATTTCTTCATCTGGTCTTAAAAGTCTAATTCTTCCAATTTCTTGGAGGTAGACTCTTATTGAATCTTCTGTATATATACCTTTTGGACCAAGCTTTATATTCCCAAGCCCTTTGTCTTCCTCTTCAGAATCATTAAATTCATCATTATTTTCTATGCTACTTTCGTTTAAATCTGAAGATGACTGTAAATTTTGGCTATTGATATTATTATTTTCTTCAACTACTGTTTCTAGATTGGTATTGATTTTTTTATTAATCTTTTTGTTAGAACTAGGTTTAGAATTCTTTGATTCTGCTGCGACTGGACACATAATTGACTCCTTTCTACGGTGAATTTAACTAGATAAAATTTTATTTAGGGCTAATTTGTACATTTAGTAGTAATAATCCCTTAGATGTTAAAAAGAACTTTTAGCAATATGTAAATGAAAAAAGTTTTTCTAAATTGTTGAAAAATTTAAATAGTGCTATAGATTACCTAAAGTAAAAAGTCTTGGGATTTCTCAGACAGGCAGATCAGTATTTGAATTTTTAAATCAATGATCCAAGCTTCATGTCTCCCTTAAGAGCAGGATACTTACAATGTGCAAAAAACACTTTGTGGAATGTTCAACAATCCAATACTAAGAAAAAGTTTTGAAGCCGGCAAGTAATCAGTTATCAAATATCTCTTTTAAATTTGAAGTTTTGCTTGATGTAGGTAGTACTATTGATAGTTTCTATTATTTAGATGGAAATAATCTTGGCGTAGAAATTGGTGATATTGTAACTGTAAAACTTAGAGGGAGGTTATTAAATGGGTTGGTGATCTCCAAAGAAAATTTTTCGAAAATTAATGATAATGAAACAAATATTACTGGAAGTAGAAGTATAAAATATTTGTTTATCGAAGGTATTTTGCAGAAAAAAATAATAAATGATTCTTGGAGAGAATGGATAGAGTCTCTAGCTTCTTTTTATATGGTCAGTAATTTAAAAATGTTTAAAACTGCATTCCCACCAGGTTGGATTGGTAAGCATAAGAAAATTTCTCAGGGTTTAAAAAAACAAATATGGATTGAGAGCAAAAAAGATATTGATATTAAAAATAATAGGTTGACCAAAAAAGAATTCTCATTAATAAATTCTTTGCCTCAAAAAGGTACTTGGCAAAGTGAATTAATCAAGTCTGGCTTTGGTTATACTTTGATAAATTCAATGGTCAGTAAAAATTACCTTGTTAAAGGTAAAAGAGAAAAAACGATAAATTCTCAATTAAATTTATTTCTCAATGATCCAAGGTCAATTAAAAAACCAAATCTCACAGTTGAGCAGAAAATTGCATTTCAAGAATTTCAAACAATGAGATCTGGAGATGCGTTAATGCTATGGGGTGAAACAGGTTCAGGTAAAACGGAGGTTTATATGAGAATGTCTGAAGATCAATTGCTTAACAAAAAAAGTTGTTTGATACTTGCCCCGGAAATTGGCCTAATACCTCAACTTATTGATAGATTTAGACACCGATTTAATGACATTGTTTTTGAATATCATAGTAACTGCTCTTCAATTCATAGAACTCTAGTTTGGAAGAAAATTATCAATACTAATGACCCATTAATTGTGATAGGAACAAGGTCTGCAGTATTTCTACCAATTAAAAATCTAGGGTTAGTAATATTGGATGAAGAACATGATGTTTCATATAAACAAGATAGTCCTATGCCTTGTTACGATGCACGAGATGTTGCTATTGAAAAAGTAAAAAAAAATTCTGCAAAACTAATTTTTGGAAGCGCAACCCCGTCAATACAGACTTGGAAAAAGTGTGTTTATGAAGAGAATTTTAAATTGGTACGAATGACCAAAAGAATATCTAAAAATAAGGTACCTGAAATAAGCATTATTGATATGAGGGAGGAATTTAAGAAAGGCAATATGAAAATATTATCTAGTGAATTGTTGGATTTAATTCCCAAAATACGCTTAAAGAATGAACAAGCAATAATTTTGATCCCTAGAAGAGGACATAGTGGGTTTTTAAGTTGTAGAAATTGTGGCTACTTAATAAAATGCCCAAATTGTGACGTCCCTTTATCAGTACATCTTGGTTCGCAAGGAAAAAAATGGTTAAGTTGTCATTGGTGCGATCATAAAGCGAGACTGATTAAAAATTGTCCAGATTGCAATTCAAATGCATTTAAGCCTTTTGGGATAGGGACTCAAAGAGTAATGGAGTTTTTGAATGAAGAATTTCCTGGCTTAAGAGTTCTAAGATTTGATCGAGATACCACCTCCAGTAAGAATGGTCATAGAGATATCCTTTCAAAGTTTTCTAGAGGTGAAGCTGATATTCTTGTGGGAACTCAAATGTTGGCAAAAGGCATTGATATCCCGAATATTACTCTTTCAGTAGTAATCGCAGCGGATGGATTACTCCATCGTCCAGATATTTCAGCAGAAGAAAAATCATTACAATTATTTTTACAATTAGCAGGTAGGGCAGGCAGAGCTCAAAAAAAAGGAAAAGTTATTTTTCAAACTTATAAACCGAATCATCCTGTAATTTCATACCTTCAGAAAAGAGACTATGAAGGATTTTTAAATGAAACTTCGAAATTGAGAAAAGATTCCAATTTATTCCCATTTTGTCAGGTTTGCCTCCTTAAGATATCTGGCGAGAATTATGAATTAACAGAATTAACTGCAATTAAAGTTGCAAAATATCTGATGTACTTTTGTAAACAAAGTAACTGGAAATTAATTGGCCCTGCTCCTAGTATGATTACTAAATTAGGTAAAAAATTTAGATGGCAGATATTAATACATGGTCCTGACGGTTCAATGATACCTTTGCCAGATAGGTCATTAATATGGAAACTTATTCCAAGAAATGTTTTTTTAACAATTGATGTTAATCCAGTAGAGTTGTAATTACTTTGATGGGAGTTGAGGTAAATCTGTCCCTAACTTAAATCTATAGAATCTTAATGAATAAGCCAATATTATTATTATTAAAATAATAGATATCCCAAATATCAATTTGTTCCAGCTCCAGAAAGAAAATTCAAGACTATTAATTTCACCAGGATTTAAATTCCAAATTATTAGATTCTTTTTGATTTCTAAGTTTGAATTATTCATCCCATTAAGGGTTGCTTTGTTTGGGGTTATGATTTTGAAAATTAGTTCTAAATTATCAACACTTTGAATATCGTTGAGATCTAATTCAACCTTGGTAAAGTATTTTTTTAAAAAAATTAAGTTTTTTTGAGTTGTAATAATTTCTATATTTGTTGAACTTCCTGCTAAATCTCCTGCAGTACTTTCGATTATTTTAAGAACATTTTTTGCATTCTCCATATTGAGATTCTTGTTTTTTAGAGAAAAAGTTGATTCTTCTTGTGTAGTTTCTGCACCAGGAAAATTATCTTTAATTGCTTTTTCGAATTTTATCTGCCATGGAAATTTTTTAATATATTTACTCTCTATCACAAGGTTATTAGTAATAGAATCAAGTTCACTAAGATCAAGGGTATTCTCAAATTTAACGCATCCACTTAATAGTGGGATTAATAATAATAGTATAAAAAATATTATGAGTGAAAATCCTCTCTGAAAGGATTTTGTTTCACCAGTTGGAGTATCGTTAACATTGATAAACTTCTTTCTCTCAACTAAATCTCTATTTTTGATAAGTGAATCAAGAGATTTTTTATTTAGTGACGGGTCGCTTTCAAAGTCAACATTCCAATTGTCTGGTTTTTTAATTTCAGGGGATTCTATCACCTCCATCAAATATTTTGCATTTTCTCTCGTCTTATTATCGTAGGATTTGAGAAGTTCTTTACAAAATCTTTTTGCCTCCTCCTTCTTATTTATTCCACAAAGAGCAGTAATCAAAATTGTTCTTAAATTTACTCCTTCTTTACTTGATAAGGGGAATGATTCGATTATAGGCAAAAGAAATTCAATGCAATAATTATACTCACCTTTACCTAAAGCAATTTCTACTATTTCTAAAACTTGCTCATAAGTTTTCATGAATTAGGCAACTATCATTGTTCCAATTCCTGAATTCGTAAAAATCTCAAGAAGTAATGAATGTTCTATCCGTCCATCAATTATATGAGTCGCTTTTACTCCTTGAGCTAAAGCTCTAATACAGCATTCAGTCTTGGGGATCATGCCTTCAGTAACAATTTTTTTATCAATAAAATCTCTCGCTTCTTTAAGATTCATTTTTTCAACAAGACTATTTTTATTTTCTTTACTTTTTAAGATCCCTTGAGTGTCAGTAAGGAGTATAAGTTTTTCCGCATTTATTGAAGCCGCAATTTCTCCAGCGACAAAGTCTGCATTAATATTATGTGAAACACCATCAACAGTTGATCCAATACTTGAAATAATAGGAATATATCCTTTAGAAATAAGAGGTTCTAATATTTCAGGATTTATCTTTGTAACTTCTCCCACTAAACCATGGCTCCCATCTCCTAATTCCCTAGATTGAATTAAATTTCCATCAAGACCCGATATCCCCACAGCTAGGGAACCAGTTTTATTAATGCCTTTCACAATTTGTTTATTTACTCTACCCATAAGAACCATCTCGACAATATCCATTGTTTTTTGATCAGTAATTCTTAATCCATTTTCGAATTTAGGCGATATTTCTAATTTCTCTAACCAATTATTGATTTCGGGCCCTCCTCCATGAATTACTATTGGGCATACACCTACAGTTGACAAAAGAGCTATGTCTCTAAAAAAAGCTTCTTTTAGTACCTCGTCCTCCATGATAGAACCACCATATTTGATGACAATTTTTCTACCTGAAAAGCTTTGTATATATGGAAGTGCTTCGCTTAATATTGATACTCTTTGAGAATCATTCATTATTAAAATTGTTAAAACTTAATTGAATCAAGAAATTAGGTTTTTACAAATATATCCCTATATTTAATAAAAAAGAATAAAATCAAATTCTTTTTTATTATCGTCGATAATAAATTCTGATTCAAGACCTTTTACGAAAAACCTGTTTAATCTCTCTTGTTTCTCAATCCATTTTTCTAAAGGAACAGCATTTAGTTCAAAACGCATTCTAAGCCCATTTTTGTCTTCCTTTGTGACTTCTTCTAATTCCCTCAGTTGAGGAGGATTATCCTCATCCCACAAATTTAGAGCTTCTAATGAAGATTCAAGATGAGCTTTTATCCCATACCTCCATCTTGTAACATCTTTTACTAATGCTGTTAATTCTTTTGGTCTATTAAATCTATCTTCTGCAAAATTTTTATTATCAAATAATTCTGCTGGAGGTATTTCTGAGGTCTTTAATCCTAATCCAATTAAAAAAATAGGTACTCCATAAAAAAATGTAGGTACACTCAAGTTTACTGAGTCTGTAAAATAAGCAGTCATTCCAACAAAAGCTAATATACCTCCAGTAGATACGATTATGTTTCCAGGTGATAAGTATTTCTTCATTTTGATCTATTAGAATGATTTAAGATGTGTTAAAGAGTATTATGCAAGATGCCAATACTTCAAATCAAGATGATTTAATACTAAGACTTGATAAAGATAGAGCGTGGCTTTTAGAAAATCTTGATAAAGGGAGATGGCCAGAAATCAGAAGCGAATTAGCTGCTCTTGAAAGGAAAATCAGCAAACTAATTATAAGTGTTCAAGAAAATAAAGATATTTGATTTAAAAAGGTATTTCATCAACTTCCGGCACCAAAGGTGAGCTGTCCCAATTAGATTCTTTAGATCCTTCTTTTTTATCAAATGGTCCAACATTTTCTTCTTGAACATTTTTATTAACTTCAACTGGCGTTATTTGATGAATCTTTGAAGCTGTAAGTTCTGGTTGCTTCTCTTTGGTTCCATCCTTTCTAGTGACTGAATTCATTTTAAGACGTCCCTCAATAACAATATTTTGTCCTTCCTTTAGTTCTTCTATCATTTCTTTGGCAATATTGCCCCAACCTATAATCTTGAGTTCTCTAGTTGGATCTTCACTACGTAATCCTTTAAAATTAACAATCATTTCTGCAATTGGAGTTTGGTTCTCTTTTGTGTACCTCATTTGGGGAGCGTTATTAATTACCGCTTGAATTAAACAATGATTCATTACTTTCTATTTAATTAAAGACATACTGATGCAGAATCAAGAAAATTGCTACGAAAATGTTTGGATCCTATCAGGAACTTCTGATGGACCTTCAATAGCTAAAAGGCTTATTGAACAAAACTATTCAGTTTTTGTAAGCGTTTTAACTTATAGGGCAGGTCAATCCTATATTAGAAATCCAAAGTTACATATCATTACAGGTAAATTAAAAAATATTAATGAGATAATTAATTTCATAAAAAAAAATAAAATCAAATGTGTTGTAGATGTTACGCATCCATTTGCAACGATAATTTCTAAGAACCTAAATGCTGCATGTAAAGAAATCAATACTCCCCTTCTCTCATTTGAGAGACAATCTCAAATTAAATTTTCTAATAATTTCAATTATATTGAAGATCTAAAGGGCATAAATAAAGGTAATTTAGAAAATAAGAATATTCTTCTCGCGATAGGTTCCAGATTTCTCAATGATACTGCAAAATATTATATGGGTTGTAAGGCAAATGTATTTACAAGAGTTCTTCCGACACCTGAAAGCATAACCAAAGCTTTTGGATCATGTATAAAAAATTCAAATATAGCGATACTTGAACCAAGTAAAAATGACGAGGTTATTTTAGAGAAAAATCTTTGTGATTTTTGGGGAATAGATTATGTAATATGCAGAGAATCTGGAAGTTATTCCCAGAAAAACTGGGAAAGTATTATTTGTGGGAGTAGGATGGATTTATTTTTGGTTAGAAGGCCAAAATTAAAAAATGACTATTCTTACTCTTTCTCTCAATACGAGAATTTGATAGACCACATAATTGGGAAATACTGATGTTTAATTTATTATGGAAGTATTAATTTTAATCACAACTGAGTCAAGTAAAACAAATGCTTTGCGTCTTTCTAAATTACTACTACAAAATAAACTTGCAGCTTGTGTATCTATAAAGCAAATTTTCTCAATTTACGAGTGGAATGATGATATTGAAGAGACTAATGAGTTTGAAATTACAGTCAAAAGCAAACCGGAATTTAAAGATGATTTAATTGATTTCATATATAAAATATCTACCTATGATATTCCTCAAATTATTTATAAGAAATACCATGCTGAGATGAAATATTATGAGTGGTTAAAAAAGACTATTTGAAAAAACTAATTTATTATCTCTTTAAGATCAAAATTGGATCTAGACCCAAGTTGTGTAATTATTTGACCTGCACAAATTGAACCAATCTCTCCACATTTTTTAAGGGAGTAATTATTAATTAATCCATGAATAAATCCTCCGGCATAAATATCCCCAGCTCCTGTCGTATCAATTACTTCCCCTCTCGTCTTAGACTTAATTACCTTGACATCTTTTTTGTTGACTATAATAGAACCATTTGCACCAAGAGTAACTATGACTAATTCACATAAGGAAGAAAGTTCATTTTTGCAATGTGCAAATTTTTCCTTTTGAAATAAACTTAAAACTTCAGATTCATTACAAAAAACTATATCAACATAGTTATCAATTAGTTCCAAGAAACTCTCTCGATGTCTATCTACACAAAATGAATCAGACAATGAAAGAATTATTTTTGTATTAGCTTTTTTTGCAGTTTGAGCAGCTTTAAGAAAAGCATTTTTAGCTAATTCGCTGTCCCATAAATAACCTTCTAAATACAAGTATTTACTTTCTTTAATTAAACTGAAATCAATATCTTTTGGTTCAAATTCAATAGATGCTCCCAGGTAGGTGCACATTGTTCTTTGAGCATCAGGTGTAATCAAAATAATTGAATGAGCAGTTGAAGCGCCTTGATAAGTTGGCGGAGTATTGAATATAGTTTTACTTTTTTTTATATCAGAAGAAAAGAACTTACCAAATTGATCATTTTTCACCCTCCCAATAAATTGGACATGATTTCCTAATTCTGCTAAACACACAACGGTATTTGCCGAGGATCCACCAGATATTTGCTTGATCACTCTGCAATTATTTAATAATGTTTTGGATTCATCAGAATTAATAAGATTCATTGAGCCTTTCTCTAGGTTATTTATTTCGAGAAACTCATCTTCTACATTGACAATAATATCTACTATTGCGTTGCCCAGACCTATGAGGTCAATTTTTTTATCTTTCTGGAAATGTCTAAAGGATTCCCTCATTAAGTATTAAGAAATTATCTTAGAAGTGCTCTTTTAGGCCCATGAATTGGATCCTCAATTACTATAGTTTGATCTCTATTAGCCCCTAATGAAACTATAGCAATTGGAACCTCCATTAATTCAGCTAAAAATCTGAGGTAATTCATGGCATTTTGAGGTAGATCAGATAGATTTCTGCAATTTGCAGTTGAACATTGCCAGCCTTTTAATTTCTTGAAGATTGGCTTACATTTTTTTAAGTCATCTGAATTCGTTGGGAAATAGTCTATTTCCTCTCCATCTAGTTCATAAGCAACGCAAACTTGTATCTCATCTAATTCATCTAATACATCAAGTTTTGTAACTGCTAAACAATCAAGACCATTTACTGATACGGCATATTTCCCAATAACTCCATCAAACCATCCACATCTTCTCCTTCTACCAGTAGTGGTTCCAAATTCACTGCCTCTATCACAAAGTTGATCATTAATACTTCCCTGTAATTCTGTAGGGAATGGGCCTTCACCCACTCTTGTTGTGTACGCTTTTGCAACTCCTATAACTCTATCAATTAACGTTGGACCAACTCCAGCGCCAATGCAAGCCCCTCCGGAAATGGGGTTTGATGATGTAACAAAAGGGTACGTTCCATGATCTAAGTCAAGTAGAGTACCTTGGGCGCCTTCAAATAGAATGTTTTTCTTATTTTTTGAGGCTAAATGGATAGTTCTTGTACAGTCCACGACATGCTTTGATAACCTTTCTCCATAGTCAAGATATTCTGCAACAATGTCTTCCATCTTAAGTGGTTCAATACCATATATTTTTTCTAATAAACCGTTTTTTTCTCTTAATGGAATTTCGATTACATCACTTAATCTTTCCTTGTTAAGCAAATCTCTTACTCTAATGCCGTTCCTTTGGGATTTATCCGCATAAGTTGGGCCAATACCCCTACCTGTTGTCCCTATTTTGTTAGAACCTCTATCAGCCTCCATTGCTTCATCCAATATTCGGTGGTAGGGCATTGTTACATGCGATGTTGATGAAATTTTTAATCCTGAGATATCAATTCCACTATCGATTAACATATCTATCTCTTTTAGCAATATTTTTGGATCTACAACTGTTCCTGATCCAATTAAACAAGTAGTATTTTTATAAAGTATCCCAGAAGGAATTAGATGTAATTTTAAGACTTTATCATCTACAACTATGGTATGGCCTGCATTCACCCCTCCCTGGTAGCGTACAACAACATCAGCCGAGCGGCTCAGTAAATCCGTAATTTTACCTTTTCCTTCGTCACCCCATTGGGCTCCGATTACAACAACATTGGCCAATTTTAGAAGAGCATTATTTTTGTGGGAATATTTAATATATTCAAAAATATTGGTTAACTTTAAGAAAGTAAATGAATTGTATCAACTTTCTCTGAGAGCCATTTTTTCAGCAAGAGAAAATTCTTTAGTTAAACGCTCCTTAAGTTTATCTGGTAAAGGTCTACTTGAAAAGTTTTTGTAATGACCAGCCATAGCATTTAATGCTGTTTGCATGGTGGTAAATGATTGAGTTTTGTTAACCATCCCCCTATTTCTGTATCTAGAAATATAGTCAGTTATAAGGATTAGAGCTTCGCTTCTTATTTCGTCTTTATCTGGAGAATCTTTTGGAGTATCAACAGCTATTTGTAATGATTTAACAACTGAAATTGTATCTTTTGTGTAGTCACCTGTCATTGAGGTTTTTGCGGCAAACGAAGGGGAATTAAAAAATGCAAAAACAATAATCAAGGAAAGGACAAAAGATATAGCTTTGGTTAGATTCTTAAAAATTAATTCAGATCTCCATTTCAGTAACATGACTTAGCTCCTAAAAATTTAGCCTTAAGTTTTTTTATTGTACATTATTTGTGATTCCGAAATAAATGTTTCCAATAATTCGTCGGCACTAATTTTAGATTTAGTATCATTTACCCTGCATAAAAGTTCTATCTCTCTATTAATAGAATCTCTCCCAACAATTATCTGAAAAGGTATACCAATTAATTCTGCATCTTTAAATTTCACACCCGCTCTTTCATCTCTATCATCTAGAAGGACTTCAATTTTATTAATTTTCAAATTGTTATATATTTCCTCCGTAAGATCTTTTTGAATCGGATCTTTTAGGTTTGTTGGGATTATAATAACTTCAAAAGGTGCAATCTGTATTGGCCAACATATTCCCTTTTGATCATGATTTTGTTCGATAGCAGCTTGGACTATTCTTGTTACTCCAATTCCATAACAACCCATCCATAAATTTTTTAATTGGCCATCTTTATCGGAGAACTTAGCGTTTAATTTTTCACTATATTTTTGACCTAGTTGGAAAATATGACCAATTTCAATACCTTTTTTTTCTTTTAATTCCTCATCATCATTAATTTTTATCATATCTCCTTTCTTAGCATTTCTGATATCTTCAATTAGGAAATCTTTTGAAGCAAAGTTAAATTCCTGAAAAACTTTGTGAAAATTAACTTTATTTCCACCACTTATAAACTTTGAGAGACTTTTAGCAGAATGATCAATAACTTTGGTCCATGTTTTTTCCCAATTAGAACTAGTTTTAATAGTTTTATTATCCAAATCTGGTCCTATAAAGCCTAAAGGAAAATCAACAAGGTTTTTTTCGATAATTTTTTTGTCTTCAATTTTTCTAAGATTAAGAAGGTTTGATTTATAAAGTTTATTTATTAAGTTAAAAAGCTTTACTTCATTAATATGTTGATCGCCCCTTATACATGCAAGAATTGGAACCTCTGTTTTATTTTCGAAAATCGCAAGGAATACTACGACTTTGATAATTTGACTAGGGTCCAAATTATTTTTTTTACAAAGTTCAATGATTGTTTTTTGTTGAGGTGTTTCTAGCCAGCCTGAAAGATCAGGCCTTATTGGAATTGGTTGTGAGGGTAAAGAAACAGCTTTCTCAATATTAGCAGCATAAGAACCACTTTTAGTAAACAAAATGGTATCTTCTCCAGCATCTGCGGTTACCATAAATTCTTTTGATGAGGCACCCCCGATAGCTCCACTATCTGCTTCAACCCCAACGGTTTGTAGTCCACAAGATTTAAAAATATTTTCATAAGCATTGCCCATCCTTTCATAAAATGAAGCTAAATCCTCTTTTGAAGAGTGGAAAGAATAGCCATCTTTCATAATAAATTCTCTACTTCTCATTAATCCAAACCTTGGTCTTATTTCATCTCTAAATTTTGTCTGAATTTGATAAAAACATTGTGGTAATTGCTTATATGAGTTAATGATTTCTGATGCAATACTCGTAATCACTTCTTCGTGAGTTGGTGCTAAACCAAATTCTTTACCTTGTCTATCTTTCAGATTAAACATTATTCCTTCTCCGGCAGTGTATCCTTCCCATCTTTCACTTTTTTTCCATAATTCTGCTGGATGAAGTTGGGGTAAAAGTAGTTTAGTGCAACCGTTACTATTAAGTTCCTTTTCAATAATGGCGGATATTTTTTCAATAACTCTAAGCATTATTGGCATATATGCATAAATACCGCTGTTAACTCTACGAATGTAACCAGCTTTTAAAAGTAATTGATGTGAAATAATTTCAGCTTCAGAAGGTGTGTCACGAAGTGTCCCCAGAGGAAATGAGGTGGTTACGCGCATACAAAAATACATTAATATTCGATAATTTTATCAATTAAGTTGAAAAAAAAATTAAAAGTGTCTTGAGTCCCTCAACGCAACTAGTCTGAATATATTCTTTCTGCTAGTTTCTTCAGTAATGAAGGTCAAACTTTTTACAAAGTTAATTATTCCTAAAACATTTTCTTAAAATTATGGAAAATATAGATTCCAATATTTCTAGCGAAGAGGAATTAGTAGGTATTGATGAAGTTCAAAAATTCCTAAACCGATCAAGGGCTTCAGTTTATAGGTACACAAATACAGATTTAAGAAATCTTAATCCAAATTTTAATCCAAGAAAATTAAATCCCGAGTTTAGGACTGATCAAAAAGATCCCCTAAAATTCCATCCTAATGAAGTAGCAAGATTTGCTAAAGATATCTTAAGAATCAAGGAGGTTACTGTAGAGGTATTTAATACACCTTCTTCAGCTGCTCAAAACATAATGGTACAAATATTAGATGAATTAAAATTAATTAGATCTTTGCTAGAAAAAGAATAATTTGAAAGTTACTAAAGAATGTTTTGATTTATTGACATTAAGTATGTAGGATAATGATGTTCAATTATCTCCTTAACATTTACCAATTAAGACTTCTTGAGTTATACGAAATCAAAACACTTTACAAAAAGCCAATTAAGTGAAGAGTCTTCCCTCGGTTCTTCTTTAAGTGATTTTGAAAGAGATGATGATGACCCCTTAAGTATTAGGAGTTTATCAATAACATCTCTAGGTATTATTTTTGCCTTTATGACATTTTTATTGCCTTCAATCAGCATTTTTATTGGAAGGCCTTTCTCTCAAGACAACGAGATAATTTCTAATCAAGACTTTAAAAAAGATGGATCTTAGTTCGATACCTCCATCTCCAATGAATGGGATAGTAAATATAGTTGTAGAGATTCCTGCTGGCAGCAGGAATAAATATGAATATTGTTCTGAAGCAGGGATAATGGCATTAGATAGAGTATTACATTCTTCAGTGAGATATCCCTTTGATTACGGTTTTATTCCCAATACACTTGCTGATGATGGCGCTCCTCTTGATGCAATGGTGATAATGGATGAGCCAACTTTTGCTGGCTGTTTAATAAAAGCTAGACCTATTGGGGTTTTGGATATGCATGATTGTGGAGCATATGACGGGAAGCTTTTATGTGTGCCTATGGCTAATCCAAGGCAGGCCAATATAGTAAGTATTAATCAAATCGCTCCAAATCAGCTTGAGGATGTTGCTGAATTTTTTAGAACTAGTAAGGGACTAGATGGAAGAACAGTTCAAATTGATGGTTGGAGAGATTTTGATGTAGTTGAAAACTTACTGAAAAATTGTACATCCAAAAAAAAGAAAAACTTTAAAGTGCTTAGAAAATCAACCATCAGTAAAAGTTAATTGAATAAAATTATTTTTTATAGTTATTTAAAATGCTCTACTTGTCGAAAAGCGGCAAAGTGGCTTGATAGTAAATCTTTTGAATATCGATTAATGGATATTGTAAAAGAACCTCCATTATATAAGTACATAAATCTAGCTTTAGAACAATATTCTTCAGATAAAAAAAGGATATTTAATACAAGAGGCAAAGCTTTTAAATCGATTGATGTAGATATTCACTCTTTATCAACGGAAGAAATTACTCAAATACTTTTAAGCGATGGTAAATTAATAAAAAGGCCATTTTTGGTTTATGAAGAAAAAAAAGTAATATTGGGATTTAATGAAATTGAATATGCTAAGGAATTTATGTAAGGTTAAAAATTAAAGTCTTTAATAAATTTATGCCTGCTTCTCTTAAAAGTTTTTTAAAAGAATGGGGTTTATTAATCCTATTAACTTTTTTTGTTTCCTCTTGTAGATCCTTTTTTGCAGAACCTCGTTACATTCCCTCAGGTTCAATGCTCCCAGAATTACAAATAAACGATAGGTTAATCATTGAAAAATTCTCACTTAAGAACTCTCTACCAAAAAGAGGTGATATCGTCGTTTTTAAATCTCCATACTCATTTGATGAAAAACTAATTTCGTTGAGATCTAAGCCATTACCGAAAAAAAGATATTGTTTTTTTATGAGTTTCCCTCCGATGTCTTCTATTCCTGGTTTAAGGGATCGAGCTTGCGATGCTTATATCAAGAGAGTAGTGGCACTTCCTGGGGAAATTGTTAGTGTAAATTCTAAAGGTGAAGTAATGATAAACAATAAATTAATTTCTGAACCTTATGTATCTTTTAAATGCTCCTTGACCTTCTTAAATGAATGTGGTGAATTTGAAAATATAAAAGTTCCCAAAGATCATTTTTTAGTTTTAGGAGATAATAGAGCAAATAGCTGGGACGGAAGATATTGGCCTGGTAATAAATTCCTTCACAAAAAGGAGATCATCGGAAGAGCTTATTTAAGATTTTGGCCTCTTAGTAATATTGGATTTTTCAATTAGTAAAATTTAATTAAGACTTAACGAAAATTACTTTTAGAGATCTGTTAATTTAGAGTGCACCAGATGCCGTGGAATCAATAATTCCTCCAAGATGAGTTGTGATGTTAAGTGCACTAATCACAGGTGGTTTGGTGGGATCATTGAAGAGGTCTATTACAGTTATTCCACCATTACCTTGTTTTATCATCCAAATATTTGAATAATTAATCCCAAGGATATTACAAATCAGAGTTTTATTGACTGCATCATGAGCAACTAGGAGGGTTAGATCATTGTTTTTTTGAGATGAACAAATTTTGTCAAAAGCTGATATGGACCTTTCTGAGACATCTTTGATGGATTCACCTTCCGGCATTATTACTTCTTCAGGTTTATCGTGCCAATTTTTTAGTAAATCAGACCACTTCTCTCTAATTTCAGATTCAAGTTTGCCTTCCCATAATCCGTGACTTATTTCTATAAGATCATCTATTTTTTGTATTTTTAAATCTTTGTTATTTTGAAGAATAATTTGTGCTGTTTCGTAAGGTCTATTCATTGAACTTGAAAATGCCTTATTAAAAAAAATATTTCTCAAATATTCAAAAGTTTTTCTCGCTTGATCCCTACCATTTTCGTTTAAAGGTATATCAATCTGTCCTTGGAATCTCCCTTCTTTATTCCAATTTGTCTCTCCATGCCTTATTAGAAATATTCTTGAATCTCCAATTTGACTAGGAATATTTGTATGCAGATGAGATGTTTGATTTAAGCATTCAATTTGGGTCTCAAAAGAGTTATCTTTTCTTGAAATATTAAGAATTGAAATAGAAGCATTTTCTAATCTTATTTTCCTAAAACCTTGCTTAGGCTTTCCAATTAAAGAAAGTATTAAACATCTAAGAATCGCATTATGTCCAACTACTAAAATATTTACATCATCTTTGTTTAAATAAATTTTTAAAATGTCTTTTATAAAATCAGTCGCTTGATCAAATAAATCTTGAATTGGTTTGTAAGTTTTATTATCACTTCGTTCTAAAGTTAGATTTTCTGGATCATTTTTCCATATTTTGTATGTTCCTGGAAATTTCTGTTTTATTTCATCGATTTTTAACCCAGACCATCCACTAAGGTCTACCTCTATCAAGTTCTTATCAAATGCAATACTTTGTTCTGTGTTGAAGTTTTTATTAATAGTTTTTGCAGTCTCTGCTGCTCTTACAAGAGGAGAAGAATAAATTTTATCAAAGTTTATTTTTGATAATGCTTTTCCAGCTTTGATAGCTTGTTCATATCCTTCATCTGTTAATAAAGAATCATCAGTTCTTCCTTGAATTAATCCTTTCGCATTAAAGCTGCTTAAACCATGCCTAACTAAAACTAATCTTATAGTCATTATATTAATTTGAAAATGATGATAATTTAATCATCTCATGGCGTGATAGAAATAGGTATATTTAAAAACAATTTCAAAAGTATTTAACTATAGTTCTAATCTTTAAAATAAATTATGACTTTTAAAAATATTTCTAAGACAAAACTTTCTCTAGCTTTAATTTCCATAGTTATAACATTTTTCGTATGGCAACAAGGCTTAAGAGATAGTTTGAGTAGACCGTCTGTATCATTTGATATAAGTCAAAAAGAACAGGAAATTGTTGAATTAGCAGAGCAATCAATACCAAGAAATATTAAAAAATTTTTTATCATAAATGATCCAGTTGATGAAATAAATAATGCCCTTTCTCAGGTCTCATTTAATGAACTAACAGAGAGAAATAAATTAATTCGGGTAATCTCTTCAGATATAGATGGAACTTTAATTGAAAAAAATACATCCCAATATTTTATAAATACAAAATATAATTTAATATTTGATGAACTTAAAAAAAAATCGAATAATAATTCCTATAAATCTAATTTTAATAAATTTGATCTATACAAAGACGATAAATTTTTATATCACCTTTTAAGCGAGGAATTTGATTTTGATGATAGTTCATTAATAACTAAATCATTTTCAAGCAAAATGTTTTTGAGAATATTAGCCATCAGATTAATTCCACTATTAACAATTTTTCTCGGTTCGATCTTATCTTTAAAAATTTTATGGAAAGCTATATCTATAAGGAAGTTTGAGTGGAAAGAAATTGAACCTTTAAACTTAGACTTGCTAGATATGGTCTTATTAATTGCTGGTGGATTTGTTGTCTTAGGAGAAGTTGTTTCACCTTTATTTTCAATTAGTTTAGTTGAACTGTTTTCTAAAAATTTTTCAAATGAGTTGTCTCAGTCTCTAAAAATATTTTTTGGATATCTTTTTATGGCTATCCCACCATTGTTGATAGTTTTTTATCAAATTAAATCCTTAAAAGGTGAATTTACCCTGAAAAAAGATTATTTTCAGTTTAAGTTCTCGACAATCCAAGATGCGGTTTTTAACGGGATTAAGGGCTGGTTAACTATTGTTCCCTTTGTTTTATTTATTTCACTAATTATGAACAGTCTAATTGACAATCAGAATGGTAGTAACCCCTTGCTTGAAATTGTTCTCAATACTAAGAGTTACTTTTCTTTTATTATTTTATTTGTAACAACTACTGTTTTAGCTCCTTTATTTGAAGAGATTATATTTCGAGGTGTTTTATTGCCAACTCTCTCCAGAGATTTTGGAATAATTTGGAGCATTATTGTTTCATCTTTTGTTTTCGCTTTGGCACATTTAAGTGTAGGCGAATTACCTCCTTTATTCGTTCTGGGAATAGGGCTAGGAATTACAAGAATGGCTTCAGGAAGTTTGCTTTCTTCGGTAATTATGCATTCTTTATGGAATGGATTGACTTTCTTAAATTTGTTCTTGTTAAGAACATAAATAATTTGATTTTTATATCTTGCATAACAAACTAAAAGATGTTTATTTGATGTATAACACTTGTTTTATTATTGAGCTAGATAATAGATGAAACCTTATGGGAAACAATCTTATTTAAGCAAGATTGTTTCATGCGAAGTTCAACAAAATTCAGAAAAAATAAATAACCTAAACCTCAAATTAATAAATCAAATAATAGACACTATAAATATCTCTCTAATTGTTTTAATTTTTACATTATTTTTCTTGTCCTTGGATAGCCAAACGAAATGGTCAAATACATATAAAACTTTATCAATAACAAAAGCAATTAATAACAATCTCATCGACTATATTTCTAAAACAGAAGAGTTTTATGTCACCGAACTTGAGTCTCTGGATACTTATAGAAAAACCAAACCTAAAGATTTAATATATTTAGACAAAATTACTGAAAAAAAAGAAAGTTTTTTTAAGAAAAAATTCAAGATCTTTATTAAAGGTCTTCATGAAAGTAAATATCAAAAAGGATATTGATGAATAAATATAAAAAAATTGTTCATATAGTGCCCCTTGATCAAAGGAGATTTAAAGTCCTCTATATTTTTTGCTTGCTAATAATTTTTTCTTTGTTTGGTAGGTTAGTTAAATTGCAAGTTTTTAATGCACCAGATTTGCAAAGGATCGCTAGATTAACACAATCTTCTAAAACTACTCCCTTAAAAAAAAGAAGATCAATTGTTGATAGAAATAATAGAATAATTGCCTATGATAAACCACTCTACAAATTATGGGCTCATCCAAAATACTTTAATTTTCCTGGTGACTCAGTTAGAGGAATCCGTAGCACTGAAGAAGTTGTTAAAAAATTGTCTCCTATTCTGAATTTGAAAGAAGAAAAAATATTGGAAAAATTTAATAACAAAAAACACGGCATCATGCTTTTGGATAAAATTTCTGAAGAAAAAGCAAAAAAGATTAAAAATCTTAAAATAAGCGGACTTGATTTGTTTAAATATTCCCAAAGATATTATCCACAAAGAGAGCTTTATTCTAATCTTGTTGGGTTTGTTAATGATGAGAATAAAGGTTCTGCAGGTTTAGAGCTTCATTTAGATAATCAAATTAAAGTTTTTAATAAAAGCAATTTAATAAATAGAGGAGGAGATGGAACTCCTCTTCCTGATAATTCATCCCCAGGAGATTTTATTTCTGACTATAAGAGTTTAAGCCTAACTATAGACTCAAAATTACAGAAAGCTTCTTTTGATGCTTTAACAAGGCAAGTAAAAGAATGGAAAGCAAAGAAGGGATTCGCAATGGTTATGGATGTTAATAATGGTAAAATTCTCTCTTTAGTTGCAGTTCCCTCTTACGACCCTAATAAATTTTGGCTGTATGATTCTGAAACCTTCAAAGGATGGTATACACAAGATCTTTATGAACCTGGGTCAACTTTTAAACCTATTAATCTTGCGTTGGCTTTAGAAGAAGAAGTAATTCAAAAAGATGGTTTAGTTGAAGATATTGGAAAGATTAATGTTGGAGGATGGACACTTTCTAATTGGGATAAAAAAGGTAATGGATATATTGATTACCCAAAAGTTTTGCAGGTCTCTAGCAATGTTGCGATGGTAAAAATAATGCAAAATTTAGACCCTAAAATTTATTGGGATTGGCTAAAAAATTTAGGTATAAATAAAAATTTAGAGACTGACTTATATGAATCAACACCGGGTCAATTAAAGAGAAAAGATTTATTTATAAATCAACCCATTGAGCCTGCTGTGGCATCTTATGGTAAGGGGTTTTCAATTTCACCACTTAAGTTGGTTCAACTTCATGCGGCCTTGGCAAATGGCGGATTTGAAGTAACACCCCATGTAACTTCAACTTTTAAAGAAAGAGTTAATAAAAATTCAAAAAAACAATTTTTTTCATACGATGTCTCTAAAACTATTCTTGAATGGATGGAGAGTGTAGTTGATAAAGGTAGTGGTTCTGGAGTTAAAATTGAGGGTTATAGAATTGCTGGAAAAACTGGGACCTCTCAAAAAGCTTTAAATGGTTCATATACAAGTAAAAAAGTTTGTAGTTTTGTGGCGACCTTACCAGTTAATGATCCGAAATATGTTGTCCTTGTGGTCGTTGATGAGCCATCTAAATCATATGCATATGGTTCAACTGTTGCAGTGCCAGTTGCGAAAGAAATTATCGAGAGCTTAATAGTGATTGAAAAAATACCTCCCAAGATTAAAGATCATGAAATGATTGTTAAAAAACTCTAAAATTGTCCAATTTTATAAATATTTAGTTCATTATCTGATGATTTCATCAGGAATAAAAGCTAGTTTATGTATATGTATGATTATCTAGATATGAAATCAATTTTAGAACAATTGTCCACAATGACCGTTGTTGTTGCCGATACTGGAGATTTAGATTCGATAAAAAAATTCCAACCAAGGGACGCCACCACCAATCCATCGCTAATACTTGCTGCGGCTAAGAACCCTGATTATGTGAAATTAATTGATAAAGCTTTAGAAAGTTCAGAAAATACATTGCCCCAAGGATTCTCTAAAATTGAATTAATTAAAGAAACTGTGGACCAAGTTTCAGTTTTTTTTGGAAAAGAAATATTGAAAATTATTACAGGGCGTGTATCTACAGAAGTTGATGCAAGATTGAGCTTCGACACTGAAGCTACGGTAGAAAAAGCGAGAAAATTGATAAATCTCTATAAAAACTTTGGAATTGAAAAGGAAAGAATTTTGATTAAGATAGCTGCAACATGGGAGGGAATTAAGGCGGCTGAAATTTTGGAAAAAGAGGGTATTAAGTGCAACTTAACTTTACTTTTTAACTTCTGCCAAGCGGTAACTTGTGCCAATGCAAAGATAACTCTAATTTCTCCGTTCGTTGGCCGTATATTGGATTGGCATAAAGCAAAAACCGGTAAAACTAGTTTTGTTGGTGCTGAAGACCCTGGTGTTATTTCGGTTACACAAATATACAAGTACTTTAAAGAAAAGGGATTCAAAACAGAAGTAATGGGAGCGAGTTTTAGAAATCTTGATGAAATAAAAGAATTAGCAGGTTGCGATCTTCTAACAATCGCACCAAAATTTCTTGAGGAACTGAAAAAAGAAAAAGGGGAGTTAGTTAGAAAATTAGATGTAAGTACCCAAATAAATAATTCTATTGACTACGAATTTGAAGAAAAAGATTTCAGATTAAGTATGTTAGAAGATCAAATGGCAAGTGAAAAGCTTAGCGAGGGTATAACTGGATTCAGCAAGGCTATAGAAGAATTGGAAGAGCTGCTACTTAAGAGATATTCAGAAATTAAAAATCATAAATTGATTTCTGCTAACTAAATTTAAGTTTGAATTAAAAAAAAGAATTAATCTCCACTTTTTGTTAAAAGTCTTCTGATAACTCTTTTTGCAATATCTTCATAACTCATTTCTCCTGATAATATTTGAGCAATACGTTTAGGCGCTGTTTTTCTTTTGACACCTAGTTGGTACCCAGTTCTGGGAAATCTATAAAATACTTGGGCTATTCTCCTACCCCAAGCCATTGATTTCCCCCAAATGTTGTTAATTTTTTTCGTATAAATATTTAAATCATCTACTTTTCCTGATAAGCACTGATCTATGTATTCTGAAGCATAAAAACTGCTAATTAAAGATGGTCTAATTCCTTCAGCTAAAAATGGATCACATAGAGATGCGGCATCTCCAACCGCTAAAACTTTGTCACCATTAATTGAGTGGAAGCCATTCCATATTCTCAGTTTCTTACTAATTGTTTTATCAGGAAAATATTCAAAACCGAAGCTTCTGATTACTTGTTTGTTTATAGCCTGATTCTCTAGGGGACCATTATTTATAAAAGTACCTAAACCAATATTTAAGCTTTCTCTTAGGGGGAATGCCCATGCAAAACCATATTTTATAAATCCAAACTCAAATCTAACTGTATCTCTAGGTATTTCACCTAATCCTTTCAATCTTAATGAGATTGTGTTCGCAAATTTAGGTTTTCTTGGCCCTAAATTGAAATAACCTGCCCATTTGGAATTGGACCCATCTGCAATTACAAGAAATTCAGAAATATATTTTATTTTGTTATCGCAAGTAATTTCCCACTTATCATTTTTTTTTATGATTTTTTCTATCAATAATGGCCTCATTAATTGAGCTCCATTACTCAAGGACTCATCAAGTAATAATTGATCAAGCTTCTCTCTTTTAATAATCCAAAATGGGGATTCACCAGTAAGATCAGCAGTTACATTATCTGTAGCCTTCCATCTGAATTCAACATTCTTAATTTTTGATTCTATGGAATCTTTTATATCTAAAGGAAGAAAACTTTGCATTGAAGATGCCATCCCACCAGCACATGGTTTATATTCTTGGGATTTTTCTTTTTCGATAATTAAAACAGAATATCCTTTCTTTGATAGGTTAAGAGCAGTGGAAGATCCTGATAAACCTCCACCAATTATTACAACGTCAAATCCTATCAAACTTTTAGAATTTCTTTTTCTTTTTCAGACAATTTAGTTTCTATTAAGGCAATATATTTATCAGTAATTTTCTGAATTTTAGATTGATTATCTCTCGATTCGTCAATAGAAATAAGACCATCTTTTTCATCTTTTTTTTCTTTATCAACAGCATCTCTTCTGATATTTCTTAAAGCTACTTTCCCTTCCTCCGCATATTTAGAGGCTAATTTACAAAATTCTTTTCTTCTTTCTTCTGTTAGAGGAGGAACATTTATTCTTATTACTTTCCCATCATTATTTGGAGTAATACCTAAATCACTCATAGAAATAGATTTCTCTATCGCTTGTAAACATGAAATATCAAAAGGTTGTATTGAAATTGTTTGCGAATCAACAGTGCTTATTGTGGCAAGCGATTTGATTGGTGTCTCCGCTCCGTAGTATTCAACACTTACTCTGTCTAACAAGGAAGCATTAGCTCTGCCTGTCCTAATTGTATTAAAGTTTCTTTGTGTGGCTTCAATACTTTTATTCATATTTTCTTGAATTTCTTTTTCTTTCATAATAAAAAAAATAAAATAATCTTTAACTAATTAAAGAGCCTATTGGCTCACCAGTAACAGCTTTAGAAATGTTCCCTTTTTTGAATATATCAAAAACCATAATTGGGATATTATTATCTTTGCAAAGTGCAATCGCAGTGCTGTCCATTACTGCAATTTCATCACTAAGAACTTGTTGATAACTGAGAGAAGAATATTTTTTTGCATCTTTAAATTTATTAGGATCACGATCGTAGACTCCATCAACTTTAGTAGCTTTCATAACAACTTCAGCGTTTATCTCAGCTGCCCTCAAAGCTGCTGTTGTATCAGTTGTAAAAAATGGATTTCCGCATCCACCTCCGAAAACCACAACTCTGCCTTTTTCTAGGTGCCTCATAGCTCTTCTTCTAATGTAGGGTTCAGCAATTTCCTGCATTTCGATTGCTGTTTGTACTCTGGTTGCAACTCCTACTCTCTCGAGACCATCTTGAAGTGATATCGCGTTCATTACTGTTGCTAACATCCCTACATAATCAGCCGTCGCGCGATCCATTCCGTCTGCAGATCCTTTAAGCCCCCTAAAAATGTTCCCACCACCAACAACTATTGCAAGTTGTACATTATTTTCGACTACTTTTGAGACATCCTCTGCAATTGACTGAACTATAGCTGGATCAATACCATAAGGTTTTTCACCCATTAGTGCTTCACCACTAAGTTTTAAGAGAACTCTTTTGTAAGTCATTCATTAATTGTACTTTTAAGACCTTAGCAAGTAAATGCACCAAATTTATTTTTTGTTTGGATATTGCTTGCGTCTTTAAACATTTCTAAACTTGCCTAAAAAAAATTAAATAATAATTTGCTGTAACTAAAATTCAACACATTTTTGTGCTTTTATTCCTTGTTCTTTAAAAGGATGACTTATTAGTTTCATCTCTGTAACTAGATCAGCGTAATTGACAATTGAATCAGATGCTCCCCTTCCAGTTAAAACAATATGATTTTTTCTATTATTTAAGCTTTTTAAAAAAGTGATAATTTCTTCTGGTGCAAGATAACCTAGTTTTGTCGCAATATTAATTTCATCAAGAATGATGAGTTTATAAGATTCATTTTTAATATATTTTTTGGCTAGTTGCCATGCTTCTTGAACTAATTTTTCATCTCTTACTCTGTCTTGTGTTTCCCAAGTAAATCCTTCCCCTAATGAATGCCAAGATATGTTTGAAGACAAATTTTTAAGTGCTTTTTCTTCTCCAGTGGTCCAGCCTCCTTTAATAAATTGAATTATTGCTACTTTATATCCATGCCCTATCGTCCTTAAAGCCATACCTAAAGATGCAGTTGTCTTGCCCTTGCCATTTCCTGTAAAAACAATCAATAATCCTTTTTTTGTTTTTCTAATTTGTAGTCTTTCGGTTTGAATATCTTTTCTTTGCTGCATTCTTTTTTTATATGAGCTTTCATCACTATCTGGTGAAAGTTTTCCTCCCATTCCAAGTTTATTTGCTTGATTATCGAGGTTATATATTTTCTTAGAAGATGAAGGTTTTTCTTGCATATTACCCAAATTTTATTTAATGATTATAAATCTTTAAATATTTTTAGCTCTTTTAACTTTTAATAGTGCATTATTTACTGCCTGTTGTTGATCTCTTTTTGTAATCCAGTGGTGATAAGTTTGAGTATGTAAACTAACCGAATGTCCCATCATTCTGGCTGCCACAGTATCAGGTAGATCGTAGAAAATTGTTCTTACTGCCCACGCATGCCTGAGATCATAAGGTTTTATTTGTAAAGAGTATCTCTTAAACTGATCTGTAATTTTTTTTCCAATATTCTGTAAGGTTGTGATTTTAAGATCTCTTTTAATATTTGGTAGTAGTTCTGGATTTTCACCAAGTTTTGATAATTCGAACTTTTCTACCCATTCAGGATGAAATGGCCAAACTTGATGTTCCCCCGTTTTAGTGGTGGGTAAAACTCTAATAATTTTGTCTCCAAAATTAGTTAGAGAACTTAAATCACAAAAAAATACTTCATGATTTCTTAATCCATATGTAGCCATTAAACCAAAAACAAATTTCCAAGATTTGTTTGGTATAGTCTCCCAAAGTTTCTCTATTAACTCGTCCGTGGGGAGATCCCTAAATCCCGCTTTGTTCAGACCATATCCTCTAGAATTTATTTTCCAATCTTCTGGGAGTTTAATTTCCAGAAATTTAGCCAGAACACTCAGAGAAGTACCACATTGTTTTCTGCTTCTGCTACCTTCTTTATAAGTTTCGAGTGTTTTTTGAAATATTTTCTCTAAAGCTTCATTCTCATAATCATTGTAGATATTTAGGATCCTTTTTATATAAGGTTTGTAAGAACTTCTCCAAGTGGTTTTTCTAGTGCTGGTTCGAAAATCACTTTTGGTTTCTTTAAAAAAAAATTCCTCAAATTGATTTAATCTATTTGGGAATTCAAAACCATCTTTTGTTTGCTTTTTATAAGGGTTATCTATCCAATTAATCCAATTAAATTGATTCAATTCCAATTGCAAATTGATTAATTGTAATTTTTTTTTGGCCTCCTCTAACCCAGAAATATCAGCCTTTAAACCAAGAGATATTCTTTGGATTTTAAAGTTTTTATTATCTTCTTTGGAGGGTAGTGATCCACGAATATTTAATTTTTCTCCTCTTTTCTCAATTTTAAGCTTGCAGCCTTGAGTAGCAAATTTATCATTGACACTATTAATTTCCTGAATTACGTTCATTTACTTATATAATTGACCATATAATGACGTTTTTAATGTTGATTTTCAATCTCCATAAATTTTAAATGGACAAAATAGGCGTCTTACTAATGAATTTAGGAGGGCCCGAACGCATTACTGATGTAGGCCCATTCTTATACAATCTTTTTTCTGATCCAGAAATAATCAGGACACCTTTCCCTGTTTTTCAAAAGCCCCTGGCTTGGTTAATTAGTACTCTTAGAAGTACCACTTCACAACAGGCCTATCTTTCTATAGGGGGAGGTTCACCCATCAGAAGGATAACTGAACAACAAGCAAGAGAATTACAATCTAAATTAAGGGATAAGGGGTTTAATGCTACTACTTATATCGCAATGAGGTATTGGCATCCTTTTACCGAATCAGCTATCGCTGATATGAAAGCAGATGGCATAAATCAAGTTGTTGTAATACCCTTATACCCACATTTTTCCATAAGTACTAGTGGCTCGAGTTTTAGGGAATTAAAAAAATTGCGAGATTCTGATGATGAATTTAAGAAGGTTCCAATGAGATGTGTAAGGAGTTGGTTCAGTCAATCAGGATATCTAAAGTCTATGGTCGAATTAATTTCTGAACAAATTGCACTTTGTGAATCACCTTCAAAAGCCCATATATTTTTTACTGCACATGGAGTTCCTAAGAGTTACGTAGAGGAAGCTGGAGACCCTTACAAACAACAAATTGAAGATTGTTCTTTATTAATAATTGATGAGCTGGAAAAATGTTTAGGGCACAGTAACCCTCATACGCTTTCTTATCAAAGTAGAGTTGGTCCTGTTGAATGGCTGAAGCCATATACAGAAGAAGTATTAGCTGATCTTGGAAGGTCAAATGTTAATGATCTGATTGTGGTTCCAATAAGTTTCGTTGGAGAGCATATCGAAACATTACAAGAAATTGATATTGAATATAAAGAAATTGCTGAAAAAGCTGGCATTAAAAATTTTCGCAGAGTCAAGGCTTTAAATACTCATCCTACTTTTATTGAAGGCCTTAGTGATTTAGTGATTTCCTGTTTAGAGGGACCTCTTGTTAATATAGAGGAGGCTTCTCAGTTGCCTGAAAAAGTTAAACTTTATCCCCAAGAGAAGTGGCAATGGGGTTGGAATAATAGTTCAGAGGTGTGGAACGGAAGGGTTGCAATGATAATTTTTCTCGTTCTTTTTATTGAACTTATTTCAGGCTCTGGACCTTTACACAAACTAGGTATTTTATAAAAAACAATTGATATTTATTTGAAAATTTTAAATTTATTGAAAGGATTTTTTGAATGTATTTCTGACATTACATTTCTAAATGAGGCAAAAGTATTTAATTAAGCTTAATATTTATAGTAAATAATGACTTTTTTTAGTGACCCTTACTTCGAGATCCTTTTCAAAGGGTAGTTCAAAACATGAAAACCCAGTTTGGATAACTGGTGCGGATGCACTGATGGATTCTTTAAAAATTCATGGGGTAAAAGTTATATTTGGATATCCTGGAGGAGCCATACTTCCAATATATGACGCTGTTCATAAGGCAGAACAAGAAGGTTGGTTAAAGCATTATATGGTTAGGCATGAACAAGGGGGCTCACATGCGGCTGATGGATATGCAAGATCTACTGGTGAAGTAGGAGTATGTTTTGGAACCTCAGGCCCAGGTGCAACAAATTTAGTAACTGGAATTGCCACAGCGCAAATGGATTCAGTCCCCTTAGTTGTAGTTACAGGTCAAGTCCCAAGACCTGCTATAGGGACAGACGCTTTTCAAGAAACTGATATTTTTGGTATAACTCTACCAATAGTGAAACATTCATGGGTAATAAGAGACCCTTCAGATATCGCGAAAGTAGTTTCTGAAGCTTTTTTTATAGCCTCATCTGGAAGACCTGGCCCTGTTTTAATTGATATACCCAAAGATGTAGGACAGGAGTTCTTTAATTACCAAAGGGTTTTGCCAGGTGAGATTATTCCGAAAGGATTTAAAAGGAATGGAGAAATTAATGATTGCGATATCAATAAAGCAGTTAAATTAATAGAAGGTTCTGAAAGACCTCTTCTATATGTAGGAGGTGGGGCAATATCTTCAGGGGCTCATGATGAAATAAAAACTTTGGCTGAAAATTATCAAATACCAGTTACGACAACTTTAATGGGGAAGGGCGCTTTTGATGAAAAAGACAATTTATCAGTAGGGATGCTAGGAATGCATGGAACTGCTTACGCAAATTTCGCTGTTACGGAATGCGATCTTTTAATTGCTATTGGAGCTAGATTCGATGATAGGGTGACAGGAAAATTAGATACTTTTGCACCTCATGCGAAGGTGATTCATATAGATATTGACCCTGCAGAAGTTAATAAAAATAGACGTGTTGATGTCGCAATTGTTTCTGATGTTTCAAAAGCTGTTCACAAAATTAATAAACAATCTCTAAGTAACAATTTTACTTGTAAGACAAAAAACTGGTTAGAAAAAATTAATTTTTGGAAAAATAAACACCCTTTATATGACCCACCTAAAGAAGGAGAAATTTATCCTCAGGAGGTTCTTTTAAAAGTGAGGGAATTTTCTCCAGAAGCTTTTGTAACAACAGATGTAGGACAACATCAGATGTGGGCTGCTCAATATCTTAGGAATTCTCCAAGAAAATGGATTAGTAGTGCTGGCTTAGGAACTATGGGTTTTGGATTGCCAGCGGCAATTGGAGTAAAAGCAGCCTTACCTAATTCAGATGTAATTTGTATTGCAGGAGATGCAAGTGTCTTAATGAATATTCAAGAGTTAGGAACTTTATCTCAATATGGTCTAAAGGTAAAACTTATTATCATAAATAATCGCTGGCAAGGGATGGTAAGACAATGGCAGGAAAGTTTCTACGATGAAAGATATTCCTCATCTGATATGAGTTGTGGTGAACCTGATTTTGTAAAACTTGCTGATTCTTTTGGAGTTAAAGGGTACTTAATTTCAGATAGAAAACAATTACAGAATGAATTAAAAAATGCGCTTGATCATGACGGCCCTGCTTTGATTAATATTCTTGTCAGAAGAGGTGAAAATTGTTATCCAATGGTTCCCCCTGGTAAAAGTAATGCTCAAATGGTTGGATATGTTAACTGTGAAGACTAATTTTATTAAATTCTTCATTTTTAAAAAATTAATTTTAAAATATCTAATAAAACCTAGATATTTTTGAATTGAAAAAATTATCAAAATTTTTAATTATAATCTGCTTGATTGTTTTTAATCCTGTAACAGTTAACTCGGCTGAAATTCTTCAAGTTAAAAGTTCAAACACTATTTTGGTGGGAGATCAAAATAGGAGCTTAACGGTTAAATTATTTTGTATAGATGTAAATGAAAATAATGAAATTGAAGCAACTAATTTACTAAAAAGTGAATTTCCAAGAGGAACCAAAGTAAAGATAAAACCTTTTGGTTTTAAAGATAACTTATTGTTAGCCAAAGTTTTTAATATTAAAGGTACTAAGGAGATGTCTGAATTATTAGTTGCAAAAGAATTAACTAGAGAAGATTGTACAAATTAACTATCTTTGAGAGCAAATAAAATTCCATTGCCTAGAAATTGTTTTATTCCTTCTCCAAGAATTAAATTCATTTCTTTTGTAAGTACATAAATTTGAGATGTCAATATTTCTATTTGGGATGTTTTCATTCAAAAGTTGTCCATAGGCAAATCTTTTAAGATCAAGTTGATTTAAGTCTTGCTCTTCAAAGTGATTTGAATCATTAAAACACAGATCTTTTTTAGTTCTAATAATATTGGTTGCTATTCTTTTGTTTTCAGTAGAAATATAAAATTCTTTGAGTGTCTTGTTATCAACTACATAATGTTCCTTGGATATTGCAGGCCCAATCGCGACAAGTAAGTTATCTCTGGAAGTCCCTAAATTATCGAAAAATTTAACAAGATTTTTTATTATTTTTTTTTCTAGGCCTTTTCTTCCACAATGCAAGGCTGCTACGTTCCTCGTCTTTTTATCTGCAAAAAATATTGGCATGCAATCAGCTGTATAAACCCATAGATTTTGATTGCCTTTATCACCAACAAGACCATCAGCCTCAGTTTTGCTCCCTTCTTGCGAATGTGATCCAAAGACAATCACGTTGCTGTGAGTTTGATTAGAAACACAATTTACGTAATTTTTATTAAATTGGTTTCCCAATAATTGAAGAAATTTCTCAGTGCTAGACTTCGTGAAATATGCATGAGGGAAATCATATCGATTGAGGATTGGTGATGAAAAGTACTCAAATTTTTTGTTTTGAATGAAAATTTCAGATTTTGTGAAATATATTTCTTTGTAAGGAATAGTTCCAGCTCCTAACTAATTTTATGAAATTAATTCAATATCTCTCAAGATCCAGAATCCTGCAAATTTTTCGATGTATGGCGTTGACTGGATGGAAATAAATTGATAACCAAAAGAATTTTTTTTATTCTCTAAAAACTTTGCACTTAAAATGTTTGCATCTTTTTCTGGCAAATCTGTTACTAGCCACTTGTCGTTTTCGGAGGCTTCAAGTATGAGCTGGTTCTTACTTATGATTAATTTAATAGGTTCTAAACAACTGAACCATGCAGAAAGTGCTAGAGATCTATCTTTGCTAAAAAGTCTTAGTCCTGGAACTAAGTGATTGTCATCTAAATGTGACTGAATAGGGAAAATATCTCCAAATTCCATAGGCCAATTTTCTGCTGATTTTAATTCGCCAATCGATATCTCAGAGATAGTTAAAGCATCACCTCTCACTGCTTCTGGTAAAGGTTGAGGGGAGGATTCGATTTTAGAAGTAAAAGTAGGGGCTAGTATGCCCCTCACATAGCCTTTTTCATTTGGATAAATTTCTTTTTCAAGATATTCGATTCTGTCGAACAAATCGTAAGTTCTTCTACTAACTAGTGCTTCAATACTTGTTGCCTCCAGAGATTTCTTAATGATTGATTTCATTGAAGATCTCCAAAATCTAACTATTGAGGGTTTTGCCCATCCTTCTTTTTTTGCATCATTTATTGCTTCATTTAGTGCCTTTGTAAGCCATACCGAATTAACTTCATTCGCAGGGCATTTTTTATTCCAAAGAAAAATATCATCTGTCTTATAACTTCTTGTAGAGCAAATAATTAACTCCCACCTTTTTTTTCCATTTGGTTCGATAATTGGTCTTGAATAAAAGTCTAATTCCCAATCTGAAACTTTTGATTCAAGACTTGGTTCTGTTTTATTGTTGATGTTCATTTATCCTGTACTTTTTTATCAAAGAGTGCTTTAGTTTTTAGTGCTCTCTCTGTGGCTTCTTGCATAACTTTTTGCTTATCAATTATTAATTCACCTGCAGTATTTTCTAAAAGTGCTGTATTTAGACCAATACGCCCTTTTTCAAGGTCAATTTCAGATATTAAAGCTTTTATAATTTCCCCTTCTCTAAAAATTTCTCGTAGAGAACGAATCGATCCATTTGTTAGCGAAGATTGATGAAGTAGTCCACTAGCTCCACCTAAATCGATAAAGAAGCCATATGGTTTTACTGCTAAGACTTCTCCTTCAATTAATTGACCCAATTCTAGATTTGAAAATTTAGACACTAATGATGCTTTTTTTTCAGAGAGAACTAATTTTCTGGATTCAGGATTCACCTCTAGAAAAGCTACTTTTAAAGTTTTGCCAACAAAAGATTGATGATCTTCACCATTTTCAAGTTGTGATCTTGGGATGAATCCTCTCAATCCATCTACATCGCATGTAAGCCCACCTCTATTAAATCCGTTAATTAGAACATCAATTAATTCGCCATTTTTTGCAGAACTTGATACTTTCTCCCAACTTTGCCTGAGGATTAATGCCCGAGCACTCACTGTTACCATCCCATCAGCATTTTGTTCTTTGATAACCAAAACTTCCATTTCAAGGCCTACAGAAAATCTTTCTTTAAAGTTAGTAATGACCCCCAACCCACATTCTTTCTTTGGCATAAAACCAGGAGCTTTCCCACCAATGTCAACATATAAGCCATCACTTTCAATAGCTATAACCTTTCCTGAAATCGTGTCTCCCGTAGTCCCTATTGGTTCATTTGCATTTAAAGCCTCCAAAAAAGCACTTTCATCAAAATCAAATTCATCAACTGTTCTTTCTAATTGAAAGTCTGTGTTTTGATCAGAAAAATTAAAGGGTTTCTTTAAGTCTTGTTGAGAACCATCAAAAACTTTAATATTTTCATCGCTATTATCATTTTCTTCAATGGATTCATCATAAATAATTTGTGTTTTGATTGCGATGTTGTCACTTTTAATGTCTTCTTGCGAAATACTTTTCTCACTCTGTATTTCTTGAGATTTTTTTTGCGTATCTTTCTTGCTGATGTGAAGAACCTGAAGAGGTTTCTTTAAATCTTTTTTATTGCCCTTTGATTGGATATTATTTTGGGCATTTTTATCACTGACTCCCATCGTAGGTAAAATAAGAATAATTAACTATTAACATACTCTAAATGTTAGTACTAGAAATTAAATTTAATGAACTTTAAACCTAATAAATTTGAATATTTAAATTGGCAAGAAATTGAGAGTATTGCAAAAGATAAAAGATCTACAGTGATTTGGCCGTTCGGTGCTGTTGAGCAACATGGGCCGCATTTGCCTCTTGCTACAGACAGTATTTTTGTTGATGAAATTATTAGCGAAGTTTTTAAATTATTATCTGCCGATATACCTTTAAAAAAACTTCCAACTCAATATATTGGTTTTTCTCCAGAACATAAGGGTTTTGCCGGGACAATTTCACTTTCCTCAAATTTAATAACCTCAATGATAAAGGAAGTCGGAAGTCAATTATCTGAAATGGGTTTTAAAAGATTGATATTAATTAATGGACATGGAGGTCAAATTTCACTATTAAATACAGCCGCAAGAGAGCTAAGAAGTGTCTCACCTGGGATGGCAATTTTCCCTTGTTTCTTATGGAGTGGTGTGAATGGATTGAGTGAATTGTTAACAAAAACTGAGATTGAGGATGGGCTTCATGCTTCTTTAGCTGAAACAAGTTTGATGCTGGCTTTGAAACCAGAATTAGTAGGTAATGAACGCCCAAATGAGGGTAATAAAGTAGAGATCCCTGAAGGTTGGAGTCTAGAGGGCAATGCGCCTACTGCTTGGCTTACTGACGACTTTAGTAAATCAGGTGTTATTGGAGATAGTAGAGGGGCAAATGAATCTCTAGGGAAAAATTTAAAGGAATTATTGATTAATCATTGGTTCAAATTGATTATGAATCTGATGCAATCAGATTGGCCAAACAATTCTTAAGTAAGTTTAAGTAATAAATGTGACTTAACAATTGAAACTATTTTCATGATATTTAAATAAACTCTCTATAATCGTGTAATATTCATGCATAATGAGCTAAAGATTACTGACATGCAAACTCTAGAATCAAATAAAAAAACTATTGAAGAATCGAATAATCCGATTTCTTCAGATTTGCCCGACTTCACTACAGATTCTTATAAGGATGCATATAGCAGAATTAATGCGATTGTTATTGAGGGAGAGCAAGAAGCTCATGATAATTACATTTCAATAGCAACTTTAATACCAAATGAGTTAGAGGAGTTAACTAAATTGGCGAGAATGGAAATGAAGCATAAAAAAGGTTTTACTGCGTGTGGAAGAAACTTAGGTGTAGTAGCTGATATGGAATTTGCAAAAAAATTCTTCTCTAAATTACATGGTAATTTTCAAGTTGCTCTTGAAAAAGGAAATTTAACAACATGTCTTTTAATACAAGCTATCTTAATTGAAGCATTTGCAATCTCTGCTTATAACGTCTATATAAGAGTTGCCGATCCTTTTGCAAAAAAAATAACAGAGGGAGTTGTTAAAGATGAATACCTTCATTTAAATTACGGTCAAGAATGGCTTAAAGAGAATTTATCTACTTGTAAAGAGGAATTAATGGAAGCTAATAAGGTTAATCTTCCTTTAATAAAGAAGATGTTAGATGAAGTAGCAGATGACGCATCAGTTTTAGCTATGGACAGGGAAGAATTAATGGAAGAATTTATGATTGCTTATCAAGATACATTGATGGAAATAGGTCTAGATAATAGAGAAATAGCAAGAATGGCGATGGCTGCAATTGTTTGATTTTATTTCTAGTTAATTAGGGATTTTAATAATTAATCATTCCTATTTAAGTAGGTACCTCTGTGCTATTGTTCATAACATCATATAGAAACCATTTATAAATTTTAAATGTTTGGGTTAATTGGCCACTCAACCAGTTTTGAAGATGCGAAAAGAAAAGCTTCTATGCTAGGCTTTGACCATATTGCAGATGGCGACTTGGATGTTTGGTGTACAGCTCCACCACAGTTGGTTGAAAATGTTGAAGTTAAGAGTGCTACTGGAATATCTATTGAAGGTTCTTATATAGATTCTTGCTTTGTTCCTGAAATGCTTTCTAGGTTTAAAACGGCAAGAAGAAAAGTATTAAATGCTATGGAACTAGCTCAAAAAAAAGGTATTAATATTACAGCTTTAGGTGGATTTACTTCTATTATTTTTGAGAATTTTAATCTTCTTCAGCATAAACAAATCAGAAATACTTCATTAGAATGGGAAAGATTTACTACTGGCAATACTCATACCGCCTGGGTTATTTGTAGACAACTAGAAATAAATGCACCACGTATTGGGATAGACCTTAAAAAAGCAACTGTTGCTGTTATTGGTGCTACAGGAGACATAGGCAGTGCTGTTTGTAGATGGCTTATAAATAAAACCGGTATTTCTGAACTTCTTATGGTCGCAAGACAACAAGAGCCACTAGCTTTATTACAAAAAGAGTTAGATGGCGGCACAATAACAACTTTAGATGAGGCATTACCTCAAGCGGATATTGTTGTATGGGTAGCAAGTATGCCTAAAACTATTGAGATTGATACTGACAACTTAAAAAAACCATGCCTGATGATTGATGGTGGATACCCAAAAAATCTTGATGAGAAATTTCAGGGCGAAAATATACATGTTTTAAAAGGAGGTATAGTAGAGTTTTTCAATGATATTGGCTGGAATATGATGGAACTTGCAGAAATGCAAAACCCTCAGAGAGAGATGTTTGCTTGCTTTGCAGAAGCTATGATTTTAGAATTTGAAAAATGTCATACTAACTTTAGTTGGGGAAGAAATAACATTTCTCTTGAAAAGATGGAATTTATTGGAGAAGCTTCTTTAAAACATGGTTTTTCTGCGATTGGACTTGATAAACAGCCCAAAGTATTAACTGTCTAAATTATGGCTAAACGTTACCTCCTTGACTTTGAGAAGCCTCTTGTTGAACTTGAAAAACAAATTGAGCAAATTAAAGAATTAGCTAGAGATTCAGAAGTAGATGTAAGCCAACAGCTTCTACAGCTTGAAACCTTAGCTGCTAGGAGAAGAGAAGAAATATTCAAATCTCTCACCCCTGCACAAAAGATTCAGGTAGCTAGGCATCCTCAAAGACCTAGTACTTTGGACTTTGTTCAAATGTTTTGTGATGATTGGATCGAATTACATGGAGACAGAAATGGTGGCGATGATATGGCATTAATTGGGGGGATAGGTTCGATAAATAATAGACCAGTTTTAATGTTAGGCCATCAGAAAGGAAGAGATACAAAAGAAAATGTAGTAAGAAACTTTGGGATGGCAAAGCCAGGAGGTTATAGAAAAGCTCTTAGATTAATGCAGCATGCAAATAGATTCTCTTTGCCAATTCTTACATTTATTGATACTCCTGGAGCTTATGCTGGTTTAAAAGCTGAAGAACAGGGCCAAGGGGAAGCAATTGCAAGAAACCTTCGAGAGATGTTTGGATTGAAAGTCCCCATAGTGGCGACTGTTATTGGAGAAGGAGGTTCAGGGGGTGCACTTGGGATAGGTGTTGCTGATAGGTTACTAATGTTTGAACACAGTGTTTACACAGTTGCTAGCCCTGAAGCATGTGCATCAATTTTGTGGAGAGATGCTGCGAAGGCGTCAGAAGCTGCTTCAGCTCTTAAAATTACAGGTAAAGATTTACTTAAATTGGGGATAATAGATGAGGTATTACAAGAACCTTCTGGTGGGAATAATTGGGATCCTTTAGATGCTGGTAATACACTAAAAGAGGCTATTGAGAGACACCTTAATTCTTTACTGCAAATGCCTGAAGATGAATTAATTGAGGAAAGATACAAAAAGTTTAGGGTTTTAGGTAAATTTATCGAAGCAAATAATATTGAAGAGATTTATAGTGAAATCCCTAAAAAAACTGAATAAATTGAAACTAGCTTTTATAACAGGTGCTACGAAAGGTATTGGTAGATCAACCGCAATTACTTTTGCGCATGCTGGCTGGGATTTAATTTTGCTCTCTAGGAATTTGGATTTGATGGAGAAACTAAAGAGCGAACTTTTGACTACTAAATCAAAAATTAGCCTTATTAAATGTGACTTATCAAATCCTCTAGAAATTGAGCATTGTGTTAAAGAAGCAATTGAGAAGTATGGGTGCCCTTCAGTCTTGATCAATAATGCCGGTTGTGCATTTAATGGCCCTTTAGTTGAAATGCATCTAGGCCAATGGGAACAAACAATTCAAATAAACCTCACAAGTGTTTTTCAAATTTGTAGTTTAATAATTCCTCAAATGAGAAAAAATGGTGGTTTAGTAATTAATGTTAGTAGTCATGCCTCCTATAATGCATTCCCTCAATGGGGAGCTTATTGTGTTTCAAAATCTGCACTAGCTATGTTTACTAAATGCTTGAGGGAGGAGGAGAGATCTAATTCAATAAGAGCGTGCACAATAACTTTAGGTTCAGTAAATACTCCTCTTTGGGACTCAGAATCTATCAATGCTGATTTTGATAGAACTTCTATGCTCTCCTCAAGCGAAGTATCAGATACTATTCTCTACATGGCTCAACAACCTCAATCACAACTGATTGAAGATTTAACTTTAATGCCCTCTGGAGGAGCTTTTTAAATATTTTTTTTCTTTTCTTAACCCTTAAAAAGTGATTTTTTTTAGGGCTAAGCGAGCCCGATTAAACAAGAGAATGTGATATAGTGTATAAGCAATTAAGCTTTAGGAAGATACAGTTAATTAAGTTGCGTACAATTTTCTGTCAAGAATTTTATGACCTCTACATTACCCAACGATAATATTAGAAACTTTGACGACCAGATTACTAATAAATTAATCTCCGAAATTATAAGAGACAGAATCAAGAATTCTGGAACAAGATTTAGTGCCAACGATAACATTGCAGATTTTATAAACCCTGGAGAACTAGAGATTTTAGAAAGAGAAGTTGCCTCAAGAGTTAAAGACTTACTGAAGTCTCTCATAATAGATGTCGAGAATGATCATAATACTCAAGAAACTGCTGAAAGAGTTTCAAAAATGTATTTAAATGAAGTTTTTAAAGGCAGATATCATCAACAACCTAAAGTTACAAGTTTCCCAAATGACAAGAATCTTGATGAGATTTATACAGTCGGCCCAATTTCTGTTAGATCTGCATGCTCGCATCACTTAGTTCCAATTCTAGGAGAGTGTTGGATAGGTATTAAACCTGGGAATAAAGTCATAGGACTTTCAAAATTTGCAAGAGTTGCTGATTGGGTTTTCTCAAGACCTCATATTCAGGAAGAAGCTGTAATGATCCTTGCAGATGAAATTGAAAAACTGTGCGAACCTAAAGGTTTAGGAATTATTGTAAAGGCCCAACATTATTGTATGAAGTGGAGAGGGGTCAAAGAACCAAATACAAGCATGATTAATTCTGTGGTGAGAGGCGATTTCAGACACGATTTGAGTTTAAAACAAGAATTTTTTGAGCTTGTAAAGCAACAGTCCGCTACTAATAATTACTAAATTCTTTTTAAAAACTTAAAAAGATCCTCTGTTTTTTTTATATCCTTTAAACCTGGAGATATTTCAATACTACTTGAAATATCTAGTCCATCTGGTTTGAAGTCAGTGAGGATCTCATTAATCCATTCAATTGATATTCCACCTGCCAACCACCATGGTTTGCTAAATTGCAAATTCTTTAAATAAATAGAATTTATTTTTTTCCCTGAACCTCCATAAGTTTCTTTATTCCAAGAATCAAGAAGTATTGCATCTACAAAATCCTCAAAAGGTTTTATTTTATCTATGTCCTTTTCCGTTTTTATTCTGAAAGCCTTCCATAGGCCAATATAGGGAATTTTTTCCCTTATTTTTTTGCAATAATCAATATCTTCATCTCCATGTAATTGAATGATAGTTTCACTTGGGTTGCCTAAGAAGTTTTTGATAATTAAATCTATGGGACAATTTTGCACAACAGTTACTCTATCGATTTTTGGATAAAAAATTTCTAGGGTTGTAAATATTTTTTTCTTAATTTCAGCTGATACATACCTTGGAGACTCTTCAACCGCAATAATGCCAATAGCATTTGCTCCTAATTTAGCAACTTGAAGAGCTTGTTCTTCAGAAGTTAGTCCACAAACTTTAACTAAAGGATTAGTCTTGGGCATATCATTATCCTGCATGTAAGATTAATATTATTGTTAAATATAGCGGAGATTATTTTTGAGAAGTTGGCAAATTTTTAAAATATGGGGAATCCCCTTTAAAGTTCATCCGTATTGGTTTGTTATTCTCTTTTTATTCTCATGGAGTATAAGTAATCAGGTCAATATATCTTCTGGAGATATCTACAATAATAAAGAAGCTTGGATTATAGGGTTTTTAACTTCTTTTTTCTTATTATCTTCAATTATTTTTCATGAGGTTTTTCATACTTTTGTTTCACTTAATCAGGGTGTAAAAATAAAAAAAATTACGTTTTATTTTTTAGGAGCAATTTTACAAATAGATAAGTATTGTCAAACTGCTTTAGGTAATATAAAAATTGCAATTGTTAGACCTTTTTTATGTTTCGTTACAGCATTTATCTTACTTTTAATTAGTAATAACAGTGCATCTCAAGAACAAATAGCAGTTAATGTAATTTCAAGAGTAGGTATATTTAATTTATTCTTAGGCTTCTTAAATCTGATTCCAGTTGGTTCTTTAGATGGAGGGAATTTATTAAAAAGTATTATTTGGCATTTCTCAGGGAGTAAAAATAAAGGAAGAAATTTCCTTAATAAAGTAAATTTATTATTATCTTTTTTTGTTTTATTTTTTGGGATAATTTGTTTATTTAGATTTAACTTTTACTTTGGTTTTATTCTTTCTTTTTTGGGATTGTTTGGAGTTAATTCTTCAAAATCTGAAAGTCAATTTCTTAAAATTGAAAACATACTTAAATTTAGTAAAGTTTCTGAGATTAAATTAAAGCCTTTGAGGAAAATTGAATTCGATTCAAATTTATCAGAATTAAATTCATTAATAAATAATAAAAAGGACGCATCAGATAAATATTTTTTTGTTACGAATAATGGTAGATGGACTGGTTTTGTTGATGAGAATATTTTAAAAAATGTCTCCATAAAAAAATGGGAACGGAACTTCGTTGGAGATTTTAAGAAACCAATCGATAGTTTTGTAAGTGTATATAGTAAAGATAAATTATGGAAAACTATAGAGAGACTTGAAGAGACAGGTGAAGGTTTTATATTGGTTCTTAATGCAGCAGATATACCTTTGGGGACGATTGATAGGTCTAAAATTGGAAACTTTGTATTGAATAAATTAGGATTTAATTTGCCTTCAGAGATTGTCAACAAATTAAATTATAAAAATCAGTATCCCTTAGGAATTGAATTGCCAAGAATTATTAATTCAATGAAGCAGAGAGGAGATCTTTAAGAATCAGTTGCATGAAAAATTTGTAATATTTTTATTATCTATGTTGATATTTTTGAAATTTATATTTGATTTATTCTTTAGGAATGAATTTTTTAAATGTTCAACTATTTCATTATTTGTTAGGTCTAGATTTATTTTTGGTGGAGCTTCTTCTTTAAATATTTTGAACCATAAATCTTTTGAAGGATTTGTTTGAATCTCTCCATGTTGAAGGAATGCACCTTTTTTGCGATATTGGGCGCTTCCTATCCTTTTAACACCATCCTGATCAACTAAATCAGAAATTAACGAAGTCCCAAAACAATTTGATATTAAGGATGATTTTCGTAAATTACCATTTTGTAAGCTTAAGCCTAATTCTTTAAAACTCTTAATTAACCAATTATTTACCATTTCATAACTTAGGATTTTATAGTAAGTTTTTTTAAATGTTAATGCATATGTTATGCCCCCTGAATGCAAGACAGCTCCCCCTCCAGAGGGACGTCTTACAATATTAATCTCCCCATTTGATAATAATTTTTCCCAATGATCCGGAATTTTCTTTTGGTGATAGCCAATTGAGAGCCAATCCCCATTCCAATAGTAGAATCTCAATGTGAGAATTATTTCAGGATTGGAAATAGTCTGATCTAAAGAATTTAAATCAAAAGCCATTTGATCAAATCCAGATAAATTATTTGTCGAAAAAATTAAGGCTTGATTTCCTATTCTCAAAATTAACTTTGTAGGTCTATTTATAATAATTTTCAATAAAATTTTTCTTTCAATTTATTAATTACGTAACATCATTTTGTAATAGTGTGTCAAATCTTCTCTTTTGGGTGGAGAATATAGAAAATATTTTATTAACTATGGAGCCAACTCAAACAATAAATTTAATTGCACTAAGTCTAATAGTAGTTATTCATGCAGGGGTCCTTGCACTAAGACTAGGAATTAGTTTGGGTAGAAACTAAAACCCACTAGAAAAATATATATTTTTAAGGTAATAATAAAACTAAACTGAATCGACCTATTCAGTTAATTTAACGGTATCATTTTGTCAAAATCTTTTTATAAAAATAGTATTTTCTCCAAAAAATATCTGGATTCTGAATTTAAAATAAAGCAAAAGAAACAGGAGGAATTTGTAGCCTTAGTTTTTTTAATTATAAAAATTTGTTTTTCTCTTTTAGCAATAATAAGCTTGATTAAACTTGGCTATAGTTCCAAAGTCAGATTAACGAGATTAAGGGAAATAAAAGATTCATTTTCGTACGAAAAATATCGATTTAATGTTTTGACAAGTAGGTTTGATGATATATTTTCTTCAGAAGGTGAGCAAAGATTTATGAAGGATCAGGATCAAATGATTTCTAGGGACATTATCAGAGTAATATGGCGTTGATAAGTATGCCCTAGGGGCATTTTTATCATATTTCTATTATCATCTTTGCCAGTGAGTAAGAACATCAAGGGTTTAGCCCTTATAACAGGTACTACTTCGGGAGTTGGATTAAATACTCTTAAACCCCTTATAAGATTTGGATGGGAAGTAATAGCCGTTAATCGATCAAATAAAAGAGCGAAAACAACAGCTGAGGAATTCTTGACAAAAGAGGAAATTAAAAATGTTCACTTTATAGAAATAGATCTTTCTAACTTGGATGATGTAAGGAAAGGTTGCGCTGAATTATTGGAAAGATTTAAAAACCCAATAAATTCTCTTATTTGTAATGCGGCAGTCTACAAGCCAAGATTAAAAAGACCTGAAAGATCTCCCCAGGGTTTTGAAAACTCCATGGCAGTTAATCATTTTGGGCATTTTCTTATGATAAACCTACTTCTCGAGAATATTTTATCTTCGGAGAGAAAAATCTTCTTAAATGGCAGATCTACAGTATTTAAGCCAAGAATTACAGTATTAGGAACTGTTACAGCTAATTATTCAGAACTTGGGGGAAGAATTCCAATACCTGCCCCAGCTGACTTAGGGGATTTATCTGGATTTAAAAGAGGTTTTTTGTCCCCAATTAGTATGGCGAATGGAAAGAAATTCAAACCAGGTAAAGCATATAAGGATAGTAAGCTTTGCAATATGGTGACCGTTCAGGAATTATCAAAAAGAATTCCTTCAGAAAAAATTATTATTAATTCTCTTTACCCTGGATGTGTTGCTGACACAAAACTTTTTAGAGATACCCCTTTTTTATTCAGATTACTTTTCCCGATTTTTCAGAAATTTATAACAAGAGGTTATGTTTCACAAAGATTGGCAGGAGAGAGGGTTGCTCAAGTGGCGACCTACAAACAATATGCTAAACCCTCAGTCCATTGGAGCTGGGGAAATCGTCAAGAAACTGGAAGGAAAGCTTTTTCTCAAAAGTTGTCAAAAAGAATAATTGATCCAAAGACTTCTCAACAAACTTATGATTTAACAATGCAATTGGTTGGATTAGATTGATCAAGACTAATCAAATCCTAATAAATCAAAGATTTCTCTATCTTTAAGAGGATTCCCTTCTAGTGGTTCTACATTTTCAAGCATATTTTTAGCAAGAGATAAATATTCATTCTGAACTTCAACGACGTCTTCGGTTGGTTCCATTTCGAAAATAGTACATTTCTTTAATCTTGATCTTCTAATGGCGTCTACATCTTTAAAGTGAGCCATGGTTTTTAAACCAGTTCGGGCATTAAATTTATCTATTTGATCTGTATCTTTTGATCTATTCGCTACTACTCCACCTAATCTAACTTTATAGTTTTTTGCTTTTGCTTTAATAGCAGAGACTATTCTGTTCATAGCAAATATTGAATCAAAGTCATTAGCGGTAACAATTAGGCAGTAATTTGCATGTTGCAATGGTGCTGCAAAACCCCCGCAAACAACATCTCCAAGGACATCAAAAATTACAACGTCAGTATCCTCTAATAAGTGGTGTTCTTTGAGAAGCTTTACAGTCTGACCAGTTACATATCCCCCGCATCCTGTACCTGCAGGAGGACCCCCACTTTCGACGCACATTACACCATTAAAACCTTCAAACATGAAATCGTTTGGTCTCAATTCTTCGCTATGAAAATCTACCTCTTCGAGAATATCAATAACGGTAGGAACCATTTTATGCGTCAAAGTAAAAGTGCTATCATGTTTTGGATCACATCCAATTTGTAGAACCTTTTTCCCTAATTTTGAGAATGCGGCAGAAAGGTTGGATGATGTAGTTGATTTTCCGATACCTCCTTTCCCGTATACGGCGATAACTAACGCTCCTTCTTCGATCTTTATTTTTGGATCTTGCTTTACTTGAACACTCCCTTCCCCATCAAGAGGTTTATTTATAGTACTTGTCATTTAAAGCCTGAGAAACACATTATTGTTTATATTCTGGCAGTGTAAACACCCCACATAATATATTTCTAAACAAAAATTTATTTATTTGTATTAAAAGTAAGAACTATGTTCTTATAACTACATTTATAGGGATTTTTATGTTTATTTATGGGTGAAAATACTCATGACTTAATTATAATTTATTAGTAAAAATTAACTGAAATATGCCTTAGCGTCGTAAAGGGTTTCATCGCTGATTTCCGGAATCCCTTTCAAAGTAGCGTATTTTTCAGTATTTGTTTTGACTTTACCTCTAACAAAAAATGGAACCTTTGTTAATTCAGCTCTACCAGATTCAGTCCAAATAATTTCTTCTTTACATTTTTTATCCTTTTTTTCGTCAGAATTTATAACTTCCTTTGATTTTGTGGCTGTGTGTCCCAAATGGCTTTGATGACCGTCTACAAACTCAAAGTCATGTTTAAACATATCAATAAGATGCTCTTCTAATCCCATCATTAGGGGATGCACCCAATCATCAAAAATCACATTTGCTCCCTCCCATCCCATTTGTGGACTATATCTTGCAGGAACATCTTGAACATGCATTGGTGTACTTATTACTGAACATGGAATACCAAGTCTCTTGGCACTATGCCTTTCCATCTGAGTCCCTAAAACTAATTCAGGTGAGGCTTTTTTTATTGCATCTTCTACTTCTAAGTAATTATTAGTAATTAAAGCTTCAATATTTAGTTCATTTGCAGTTGCTCTTACTTGTTTTGCCATCTCCCTGCTGTATGTCCCAAGACCAACTACTTCAAAACCTAATTCATCTTTGGCAATTTTTGCGGCCGCGATTGCATGTGTTCCATCACCAAAAATAAAAACCCTTTTGCCAGTTAAGTAGTTTGAGTCAACTGATTTTGAGTACCAGGGAAGTTTTGAATTATGTTCTAATTCTTCTTTATTAGTCAGAGGGAGATCCAATTTATTATGAACTTCATTTATAAATTCAATTGTATTTTTTATTCCAATTGGAATAGTATTTGTATATTCCATTCCAAAGTTCCGTCGAAGCCATTCACATGATGCTTCGGCAATTTCTTGATAAAGACAAATATTTATTTCAGCATCAATTAATCTTTTAATATCATCTGGACTTGCACCTAAAGGAGCAACAACGTTTGTATCAATTCCTTGTTCTGAGAGTATACGTTGAATTTCAATAACATCATCCCTACATCTAAATCCAAGTAATGAAGGACCAAGAATATTGACTTTGGGTCTTCGGCCTAATTCCTTCCACCTTTGAGGGCTTATTTTCCCTGTAGAACTTACTTTCTCTTTTAAAAGAGTTCTTGTTAATTGATAAAAAGTTTCTGAAGCGCCCCAATTTTCTTTCTTGCTGTAAGCAGGTAATTCAAGATTAACAATTGGCATATCAAACCCCATCCCTTTTGCAAGTGCTCCAGGTTGGTCTTGGATAAGTTCTGCTGTACAGCTTTCTCCAACTAAAAGAGCTTTTGGTTTAAATCGCTCTACAGCTTCCTTAATATTTTTCTTAACTAATTCAGCTGTATCTCCTCCGAGGTCTCTAGCCTGAAAAGTTGTATAAGTAACAGGAGGTCTTTGCCCCCTCCTCTCAATCATTGTAAAAAGAAGATCTGCATATGTATCTCCTTGAGGTGCATGAAGAACATAATGTATATTTTTCATTGAAGAGGCAATTCTCATCGCTCCAACATGTGGTGGCCCTTCATATGTCCATAGAGTTAATTCCATATTCTTTTAATGCGTTACTAAAGTTTTTGAAGTTAGGATTTGATTCCTTCTCAAAGGTTTGGAGAAGAGACCTGCTAAATCTGCGGCTTGATCAATTCCATGAATTGGACTAAATACCATTTCTATCGACCACTTAGTACTAATTCCTTCAGCCTCAAGAGGGTTAGCCAAACCCATTCCACAAACAACTAAGTCTGGATTAGATTCCCTTACTCGATCTAATTGTTTTTCTACATGTTGCCCTTCGACAATTTTTGTATTGTCAGGCAGTAAATTAATCTCCTCTTTCATTAAATCCTTATTTAGGTAAGGAGTGCCTACCTCTATAAGATCCATTTCGCATTCATTATGCAAAAATCTTGCCAAAGATATCTCCAGTTGCGATTCAGGAAGAAGAAATAATCTTTTCCCTTTAAGTATTTCTTTGTGAGATTTAAGAGCAAGTTTTGCTCTATTGATTAAAGGCGAAATAATCTCATGAACCTTAAGTTCATTGATTTTGAAAGCTTTCGCAGCAGCTAAAAACCATTTAGTACTTCCTTCGATACCAAGAGGAAATGGAGATGAAATTATTTCACAACCGCGATGTTTGAGGTCTCGAACTGTATCACTTAAATAAGGCTGAGTTAATAATACTTTTGTATTTTTGCCGATCTTTGGTAATTCTGTTGATTGACGGGGTGGAAAGCTCTCAATATTTGAAATTCCTAAATTTCTAAAAATCTTTTTAAACCTATCCTCTACATTATTTGCAAGGGTCCCAACTAATAATAATTTCTCCTCATTTGAGGACTCCATCAATGGAATTAAAGCTTTTAAGGCGCCATCCTCTCCTTGGGTAAAAGTTGTTTCTATCCCACTGCCAGAGTAATTAACGAATCTTACTCGACCTAAAAATTTTTTATTTAATTTCTCTGCGACAGTTGCAAGATCTAGTTTGATTACTTCACTTGGACAAGATCCAACTAGAAAAAGAGTTTTTATTTCTGGTCTTCTTGCAATAAGATCATTAACAACTCGATCTAATTCTTCATGAGCGTCAGCAAGACCAGCAAGATCTTTTTCTTCAAGAATAGCCGTTCCAAATCTTGGCTCAGCAAAAATCATAACTCCGGCAGCGCTTTGAATTAAATGAGCACATGTCCTTGAGCCTACCACTAGAAAAAACGCATCAGGCATTCTTCTGTGGAGCCAAACTATTGAAGTTAAACCACAAAAAACTTCCCTAGGTCCAGTTTCCTTATTAAATTCAACTTTACTCATCAAAAATTTTTAAAAGCTTATATTTCAAGCTTGCATAAACTTTTTAATTTAAGAAAGTAATTAATAAGTTCTCTTACAAAATGCACACATTTAAAAAACTTATATGAATGTTTAAAAACTTAAATGAGAATTATGGAAATTATTTTTTGGGTATATTCTAATTTCTATAGAAGGATTTTCCTTGACTGGTTTTTGAAATCTTCCATACATTTCTAGCTATTTTAGTAGCTAGTAATCCTGCTCTTTCTATCTTAGATTTTCCGGGCTTTGCGCCAATTAGAGCTGTCACTTCTGAAGTTGTTAAAGGTGCTCCAGTATCTATGGCTAATTGGGTTAATTCCAATCTATCTCTAAGGTTCTTAAGATTTACTTTTTCATTTTTATCTTCCTCTAACCAACTAAATGATGGGTCTTTCTGAGATAACTTTTGCATCAGGCTTAGGCTTACTAATCCAAGAGTTTGATCAGGAGTTAATTCATTTTCAGTACCAGAAACATTTTGTTCTTTTTTTTGAGAAGTTCCCATAAAAATCTATATCTTTTACTTGAAGTTATCGTTTTGTAGGAAGCATGCAAGTAAATTTAATAGAAAAAATGAACCATTATCCGTTATAGTCGCGTGAATGGAACCAACTTCTAGTTTTAACAGAGGGGAACGAAAAAAAGGTAGTTCTCTTGTCACAGGATCTGAGGTGCAATCTCAGGCTAGTGGTGCAAGCTGTTTTATTACAACTGATTCAGAAAAGTCTTTGGTGTCCAGGCAAGCAAGTCAAGTTGAGCAAATTGAGTTAAGAACATATGTTTTTTTAGATTCTCTTCAACCTCAACTAGCTGCATATATGGGAACGGTTAGTAGAGGTTTTTTGCCTATACCTGGAGATTCATGCCTTTGGATGGAAGTTTCACCTGGGATGGCCGTTCATAGAGTCACTGATATTGCTTTAAAAGCAAGTAATGTAAGACTTGGTCAGATGATTGTTGAGAGAGCATTCGGTTCTCTGGCTCTTTATCACAAAGATCAAAGTACTGTTTTGCATTCTGGGGATGTTGTTCTAGATGCTATTGGAAGTGAAGTTAGAAAAAGAACCAAACCTTCAACAAGTTGGACAGAAGTTATTCGAGCTATTACTCCAGATCATGCCGTCTTAATAAATAGACAAAACAGGAGTGGATCAATGATTCAATCTGGAATGAGCATGTTTATATTAGAAACTGAACCTGCTGGTTATGTTTTAAAAGCGGCAAATGAAGCAGAAAAAGCATCTAATATAACTGTTGTTGATGTAAAGGCAGTTGGTGCTTTTGGTAGATTAACTCTTGCAGGTAAAGAAGGAGATGTAGAAGAAGCAGCGGCTGCTGCTATAAGAGCAATTGATGAAATCGCAAATTATTGAGAATTTTTAATTTAAACCAATTTCTTTTTTTAGGTACGGTGACATGATTTTGGCGGCTTTACCTCTGCTCCCTAATTTACTTAGCTGTGATTCTGAGAGCTCTCCGTAAACACAGTTAGCTTCTTTTACCCAAAAAATAGATTCGAACTCCCCATCTGGGTATTTGGGGTTCTTAAGAATCTCCCCCCAGCATATTCCAGTAGTATCCTTAACTAGGTTTCCCGAGGGATCACATAAAACCATACAACTTATGAATCTTGCGCTTCTATAGGGACTATCAGAGAGTTCATTAATTAATTTTTTAATTTTTTCAGCGTTGTTTTTAGCATATCGAGCAGAAAATATGCCTGGTCGACCATCCAAAATATCTACTTCAAGCCCCGAATCGTCAGCTAATGCCCAAGTTTTTGTCTCTAACGCAGCTGCTTTTGCTTTTAGCAGTGCATTCTCAAAATATGTTTTTCCAGTTTCTTCTACATTTAAATACTCTGGTTGCTTTTCTACCTTTAAAGATAAAACATCTAACATCTCTGAAATTTCAGAAACTTTTCTTGTGTTACCACTTGCAATTGTTAGAACTGGCAGGTTCAAAATAACAAATAAAATTATTGTGAATATTATCTTACTTCAAAGCTTGATACGGAGACAGGAAGGGTTGAACATTCCACACCTGAATAGACAGGGCCTGCCTCGTACGCAAATAACATAATGTAAATTTTTTCTTAACACAACATTATGTTTTGATGCACTAACTAATTTGCATAAGTATTGACATATCAATAGTACCAAGGGTGATAAGTTTAACTTATGAATGATAGAAAAAACATTAATGGAGAATTTATCTGAAATGCTTGACTTATAAGTACTTAATGAAGCATTGTTCGGATTGAACATTCCACATTTAGTAATTTAGTAGGCAATGGCTACAGAAACAATGGGTATCGCTCTCGGCATGATCGAGACACGCGGACTTGTACCTGCAATTGAAGCAGCAGACGCAATGACCAAGGCAGCAGAAGTTCGTCTTATTGGTCGTGAATTCGTTGGTGGCGGTTATGTCACAGTATTAGTTAGAGGCGAAACAGGCGCGGTTAACGCAGCTGTAAGAGCTGGTGCTGATGCTTGTGAAAGAGTTGGAGACGGCTTAGTTGCAGCTCACATTATTGCTCGTCCTCATAGAGAAGTTGAACCTGCTCTAGGTAACGGTGAATTTCTTGGTCAAAAGGACTAATTAAGTAAAGCAAGATTTATAAATTTTGCATAATAATTATTTTCCCTTCACAGACCTAAATTTATCCTTATGAGTAAGAAGTATGATGCAGGGGTAAAGGAGTACAGAGATACCTACTGGACTCCTGAATATGTACCCCTAGACACCGATTTACTAGCCTGTTTCAAATGTACAGGTCAAGAAGGTGTCCCAAGAGAAGAAGTTGCAGCTGCTGTTGCCGCTGAATCTTCAACAGGTACTTGGTCAACAGTTTGGTCCGAGTTACTTACAGACTTAGAATTTTACAAAGGACGTTGTTATCGAATCGAAGACGTTCCTGGAGATCCTGAAGCATTCTATGCTTTTATTGCATATCCTTTAGATCTTTTTGAAGAAGGTTCTATTACAAACGTATTAACATCTCTTGTAGGAAACGTTTTTGGATTTAAAGCTCTAAGACACTTACGCTTAGAAGATATTAGATTCCCAATCGCTTTCATCAAAACTTGCGGTGGCCCACCAAATGGAATCGTAGTTGAAAGAGATCGTTTAAATAAATATGGAAGACCTCTACTTGGTTGTACCATTAAACCTAAATTAGGCTTATCCGGTAAAAACTATGGCCGAGTTGTATATGAGTGCCTCAGAGGCGGTCTTGATTTAACTAAGGATGATGAGAATATTAATTCTCAACCGTTCCAGCGTTGGAGAGAAAGATTTGAGTTTGTTGCAGAAGCTGTTAAGCTCGCTCAGCAAGAAACTGGAGAAGTCAAAGGCCACTACTTAAACTGTACTGCTAACACTCCTGAAGAACTCTACGAAAGAGCTGAATTTGCAAAAGAGCTAGATATGCCAATCATCATGCATGATTATATAACTGGTGGTTTTACTGCAAATACTGGATTAGCAAACTGGTGTCGTAAAAATGGCATGCTTCTGCATATTCACAGAGCTATGCATGCTGTTATTGATAGACATCCAAAACATGGTATCCATTTCAGAGTCCTAGCAAAATGTTTGAGACTCTCCGGAGGAGATCAATTACATACAGGAACTGTTGTTGGAAAACTAGAAGGTGATCGTCAAACAACACTTGGTTACATTGACAACTTAAGAGAGTCATTTGTTCCTGAAGATAGATCAAGAGGTAACTTCTTTGATCAAGATTGGGGTTCAATGCCAGGAGTATTTGCAGTCGCATCAGGTGGTATTCACGTATGGCATATGCCTGCACTCTTAGCGATTTTTGGAGATGATTCTTGTCTTCAGTTCGGTGGAGGAACACATGGTCATCCATGGGGTTCAGCTGCTGGAGCTGCAGCTAACAGAGTTGCTTTAGAAGCTTGCGTTAAAGCTCGTAATGCTGGTCGCGAAATCGAAAAAGAGAGTAGAGACATTCTTATGGAAGCTGCTAAGCACAGTCCTGAATTAGCTATTGCTCTTGAAACTTGGAAGGAAATTAAGTTTGAATTTGATACCGTCGACAAGCTTGACGTTCAAGGTTAAACCAGATTTCAAAATTGAGGAGATTCTTTTTCTCCTCAAACTTCTATAAATCTCGTTCTTTTACGAGTAATTCCATTCACATTTAAATTTATTATGCCTTTCCAGAGCACAGTAGGCGACTATCAAACAGTTGCAACCCTGGAAACATTCGGTTTCTTACCACCGATGACCCAGGAAGAGATATACGATCAAATTGCATACATAATTGCTCAAGGCTGGAGTCCTGTTATTGAGCATGTTCATCCTAGTGGAAGTATGCAAACTTATTGGTCTTATTGGAAACTCCCATTTTTTGGGGAAAAAGATCTTAACTTAGTTGTAAGTGAATTAGAGGCTTGTCATCGAGCATACCCTGATCACCATGTAAGAATAATCGGATACGATGCTTACACTCAAAGCCAAGGAACAGCTTTTGTCGTTTTCCAAGGACGTTAAATCTACTTTATGTAGTAAATATCTTTCTCCAAAAAATTTTGGAGAAAGTTTTTTTAAAGAGTTTCAAATTTGAAGATTATGTCAAAAAAAACCAGTAGAGAGATTGCACTAGAACGAAGAAAGGCGATGAGTGATAGCGGCAAAAAAGCTGCTGCTTATTCTTCCACTACTAAAGACAGAGTTCGATCTTCTGAAGATATACAGATTTCTGGTACTCAGTCTTCTTCTAATAATCAAAATATTTCTAAACCAGCTACAAAACATATTCCAAAAAGTCAGGTTACTAGAAAGTCCTCTTCAACAACTTTATCTAGTAAAGACTTAGTAATCGAGAGAAGAAAGGCAATGTCTACTCATGGTAAATCTGCTATAACTTCATCTGATAGAACCCGTACCGATGTTAAAAAAGAAATTCCCGTAAATACAGTAAAATCAACCATAAATAAAAATCAAGAAGTTCAGAATTCACATAATATGGAAGCTAAAACATCAAAACCAAATGTCAAAAGAAGAATTAATCAGAAGAGAAAGCCTATTACTAATACAAGTAGAGATATTGTTTTAGCAAGAAGAGAAGCTCAATCTAAACACGGTAAATCAGCATCAAAACAAAATACTAGTGCAGCTTCTTTAGCTAGAAGGGGAGACCCAGATCTAAGTAGTAGAGAAATTTCTCAGAGAGTAAGAGAGCTAAGAAGTAAAACTGGTGCCACAGGTAAAAAAGGCAATGGTAAATGTAGACCATGTGGTCCAAATAAGAATGGAGCCAAACAAAATATTGCCGATGCTAGTTGGAAAGTTGGCACAAGTGAAACTGATTCAGGTCAAAAAGTCACTGGTACACAAGCAAATAGATCTGTAAAAACTACAGGTAATGAAGCAAGTACATGCAGAACAGTCACTGGTACACAATATATGGGAGCAGAAGTAGCTGATCAATTTTGTCAAGATAGACCAAGTTATAAACAACCACTTAGATCTACTGTTACCGCAACAACATCAGGTAACAAAGTAACTGGGAACGAAGTTGGCAGATCTGAGAAGGTCACAGGAGATGAGCCAGGAACTTGTAAAAACCTTACAGGTACTGAATATGTATCTGCTAATCAATCACAGAAGTATTGTGGTGATATCCCAAAAAATCCTTCAAAGGTTAAACATAGTACTACCATCGATGGTTTAAAAGTATCCGGATCTCTTCCTGGTAGGTCAAATCTAGTTACTGGAGATGAATCAGGTTCTGGACATCAGTTAACAGGAGATCAATATCTTGGCTCTGAGCCAAATCCACAAGGTAAAGTATTTGAAAAAGTTGGCAGTTACAACACTCTTAATGGGAATAATGTAACTGGTACAGGTGTAGGAAGATCAGATCATATGACAGGTAACGAACATGGGAGTTGCAAAAATATAACAGGTGATGAGTACATAGGGTCTCAACAATATGAGAAGTTTTGCGGTTCCAAACCAAAACCTGAAGCTAGAAAAGTAGGTTTAAGCCTTTCATCAAAGTCTAATTTGATAAGTGGTACTATGACAGGAAGATCAAAAATCGTAACTGGAGATGAACCCGGCTCATGCAAAGTTTTAACGGGAACACCATACGCTGGCTTAGATCAGATTAATGAAAATTGTAGTACTGAGATTTCTGAAGATGTGAAATCTCGAACGACAGTTAATTCTGGAAATAATTCAAATGCAAGACTTACAGGTCAGCAACCAGGGATTGGCGGAGTAATGACAGGTGCAAAGAAAGGTGCTTGTAAGAATCTAACAGGGACTCCTTATGTTGGTGGAGATCAGTTCTCAAAAACTTGTGATAATCCTCCACATGATACTGAGTATGCAAATCCTGAAAAGTCAGCAGGTAATTCTTGGAACGAATTCTCTGTTAAATCTCCATCAAGAGACAAATATTCTGAAAAAAATACTCAAGGTGTTACTGGGAATGAATATGAAAATGGTTCAAAGGTAACAGGGCCCTTTGATATGGCAGTTGATAAGGTCACTGGCACTGAAAAATTTAGATTCGAACCGAATAAAAATATTACTTATAAACAAAAAATGGAAATTGAAGAGACAGATCGTGCTGCAAATACACCAGAGAAAAGAGTTGCATCTAGGATTACTGGTGAAGGACAATCAGTTGGAAACGTAACTGGTGATGATTGGGATCGTGGTGATAAGGTGACAGGTACAGAGGGAGCTTCTTCAAGAAAGAGAAATCCATCGAGAGCAGGATTTACTAGCGCAATGCCCCCTTTAGAGATTAAGAGAAATGAGGATTTAGAAAAACCGGATTTCTTGATAACTGGATCTAGTGGTAATACTCGTGAAGGACAACTTGTTACCTTTTCAGGTGGTGCAAGAGGTTAATTAAATAATGCCTTTAAGAGGACTGGCTAAAGCCAAGAACTTCACATTGGGGCCAACAGCTCCAATGAAAACTTTTACGGAAAATATTCATATACAAACTAAAGAATCAAATAATTTTAGAAATTCAGGAAAGTCTCACAAATTAACTAATAATATTCAGAATGAGAATTTGTACAAGTATGAAAGCAAAATAAAAAGTGATTTTGACGAAATTGTTCCAACTCTTAAGGAAATTGCACGAATACAACATCATGAAGATTTTATAAAAAAGGCTCAGACAATATCTAGAAAAAATTTGGGAATTGATTTACCCCTTCATATATTAGATAAGTCTTGGGTAAAACCTCTTGATATGAGAGCTTTATATGCATGGTGTGCTTTCAAACAGCATGAGAAACTTAGTGATAATTTTTTTAATAATGATCCACTTGAAGGTGCTGCCGGAAGTAGGGATGCGGAAGACTTTGAGAAATTTCTTTTAGATTGTGGAATACATTTACTTGATATAACTCCTTGTTCAGATGGGAGATTAGCTCATTCAGTTGCTTATGTCATGAGAATACCTTTTAGTTCAGTAAGAAGGAGATCCCATGCTGGAGCACTGTTTGATATCGAAAATACAGTAAATCGATGGGTAAAAACTGAACATAAAAGATTTAGAGAGAATATTCCTAATGAAGCTCATAAAGATACCAGGTACTTAAAAGTTGTAACCTATCATTTTAGTTCAGTAGATCCTTTGCATCAGGGATGTGCAGCTCATGGGAGTAATGACGAGTTAGCTGCAGGAGAAGGTAGAAATAAACTTTATGCTTTCAAAGAGGCTGTAGAGAATAGCTTTTGCTGCGGAGCATCTGTGGATTTAATGTTGATTGGACTTGATACAGACACTGATTCATTGAAAATTCATTTGTCAACTAGTGATGGCAATATAGATTTAGAAAAAACTATTTCTACATTAGATATTTATAATTCAACAATTAATTTTTCGAAAGAGGATGCAGAGAAAGAAATTTGTCAAATAATTTCTGAGCATTCTTCAAAAGAAAAACTTCAGGGTCTGGAAAAATTTATGTATAAATTAATTGTCAATAATATTTCTCAAATTGACTATGTTAAGAGTTTCTATAATGGTTCTTATGAAGATATTGGTCATGCAGAGAGGTTTATTGGAGTAGGCATTGGTTTCAAAGAAGTTCATCTCAGAAATTTAACTTATTTTGCTCATTTAGATACGGTCGAAGAAGGGGCGCCAGATTTAGATGTAGGAGTGAAGATTTTTACTGGATTAAATGTCTCTCAAGATCTACCCATTCCAGTAGTTATAAGATTTGATTACTCTGGCAAAGTACCTGGTGCAAAAGAGAGAGCAATAAAAGATTGTGAAAGAGTTAATAATGCGATATCACTTAGATATAAAGATTTAGTTAATCAAGGATTGTTACATACTTGCTCTACTATTAGAGATAGGGACAACATTCATTCCGCCCAAATTATTGGAATGTCTTTAGATAAAAAATCAGAGGAGGCTCACTAATTATGTTAATTTGTAAGGTTGTAAAACCACTTGTTTCTACCAATAGAATTCCTGGTTTTGAACATAAGCATCTACAAGTTGTATTGGATGGTTCATCAAGTAAGGTTGCAGTAGATGCTGTTGGCTGTAAGCCAGGGGATTGGGTTATTTGTGTTGGAAGTTCTGCTGCTAGGGAAGCTGCAGGAAGCAAATCATATCCAAGTGATTTAACTATTGTAGGAATAATAGATCATTGGGATCCTGACAAAGCATAAAAAATAGGAGGATAGAAATAGTGGAAATCATGAAGGTACTAGGAAGAATGGTATGTACTCAAAGAGTTCCTGGCTTGGGCCATATGAATTTAAGAATTTTGGAAAATAACAAGGGAAAGAAGTTAGTTGCTGTTGATCCTGTAGGGGCAAGAGAGGGGAACTGGGTTTTTACAGCTAGTGGCTCTGCTGCGAGATTTGCTTGCCCTAATCCAGAAGTTCAAACAGATTTAACTATTGGCGGGATTATTGATTATTGGGAGAGTGACTAAAAATTTTAACTTCAAAAATTTATTGAGAAACTTTCTTGAAGGTATAGTGTAATTAGTCTTGAAAAAAAGAATTTAATGTGGACTGAAAGAGAATCACCCTTGAGGATTGAAAAAAGATTTGAATTTGAGAAATACTCAAAAATTAGTAAATTCATGGAGAGAATTGAGAAATTATGTAAAGAAAGGGATATCTATCCAAATATCAGCTTCGGTAAGAATTTTGTAAGTCTCTCAATATTTCTAGAAAGTAAAGCTATATCCATCAAGGAAAAGGACTTTTCAAAAGATATAGATAAATTTTATTTAGAAGATTAAACCTTTTAATAATTATTTGGCTTGGCAATATCTCTTTTAATTAAAGCCATTAAATATTTTGGGGCCTTATATCTTCCTGGCAGACATCTGTTAAGAGTTTCGAGATGACCCCAACATACAGTTTTTTCTATATCTTTAACTGAGTTCCCTTTTAAAATTAATAGTCTTAGCGCTTTACAAAATAAAGGATAGCCTGCTTCTAATTCATCTATATTTAGCTTTGCTGCTGACATAGATTCAAGAGGATTAACCAATTAATAATCTATACAAATATGGTGCAGATTTGGATTATATTTCAAATTTCTCAATAATTAGAAATTAATCTAGAAATGCGACGCAATCTATCTCAACTTGAACTCCTTTTGGTAGAGATGAAACTTCCACACAGGCCCTTGCTGGAGGATTCTCTTTATCAAAAAAATCACCATATATTTTATTGACAATTTGAAAATTACTAAGGTCGGTTAAATAAATAGTCGTTTTTATTACATCCTCTATTTTTGCTCCACCAGCTTTAAGAACTGCTGAAAGATTTTTTAAAACTTGAATAGTTTCCTTCTCTATATCACCTGAACATGTTATTTCATTTAAAGCTGGGTCAATAGCAATTTGACCAGAACAATAGATAAAATTACCAGCCTTTATTGCTTGATTATAAGGTCCGACTGGATCCGGAGCATTTGATGTTTTAATTACTTGTTTGGGGGACATTTTTCTAATAAGATACCCATCTATTTAAACCCATAAATCTTTATTTGCTCTTAAAAAAGTAAATTCTTCTAAATTTTTTGCTCTTAAGAAAAGGTTTATTTTCATTTCTTCATCCAGTAAAAATGGAATTGTCAATTCATTAAGAGAAAGTTTTTTTTCAACTTCCGAAAGTTTATTTTTTATAAGTCGATCATTAGGCTTGAGGTTCAATGCCCACAATATATTTGCCCTAGTATATTCATGAGCACAATATACAAGAGTATTCTTTGGTAAAGACTTGATTCTTTTTAGTGAAGAATACATCTGTTGATAAGTTCCTTCAAAAATCCGGCCACAGCCTCCAGAAAATAATGTATCTCCAATGAAAAGAATAGGATTTCCACTATTCAAAAAGAAAGCAATATGTGAGCTTGTATGCCCTAAAACTTCAATTATTTCTACTTCCTCTCCAAGAATATCCAAAGTCTCTCCATCTTCTACAGATACATTTTGAAAAGGTATTCGCTTTTTTTCTTTGCAGGAAGCAATCACCTTTGAATTTGGCCATCTTTCAATAAGAGACTTCGTCCCTCCAATATGGTCTGAATGATGATGAGTTTGCAAAATAGCCTCTAAGTGAAAATTGTTTTCATCTATGTATCTAATTACTGGTTCGTGTACAGATGGATCTACAACTACAACGGATTTATCTTTTACCCACAACCAGATGATGTTATCACTTAAAACTCTAAGTCCTATTATATTTCGAGCTTTATTAAATTCCATTGTTAAATTAGAATGAAGAAGGCTTGGAAGAAATTGATCTATGTTTACTATAGCTTTACCAAAAGGAGCTCTGTTAAAAGATTCAATTTCAACTTTTAAAAGAGCTGGGTTAGATTTTTCTGACGCTTTGGAGATTAATAATAGATCATTAACCTTTGAATCAAATTGCAAACGAGCCAAAGCCTTATTAGTAAGGAATGGGGATGTCCCTGTTTATGTAAGTTATGGTCAAGCTGATTTGGGTATTGTTGGGTATGACGTGTTACGAGAATCTGAATCAAGAGTCGCAAAGTTGCTCGATTTGGGATTTGGTGGCTGTCATATGTCATTGGCGGTTAAGAAAAATAGTAATTATTCAAAACCAACTGATCTGCCTGCTAATTGTAAAGTAGCGAGTAAATTCACAAAAACAGCAAGATCTTATTTTGATGAACTGAATATACCAGTTGAAATAGTCCATTTGACAGGATCAGTCGAACTTGGACCGATTACAGGTATGGCGGAGGCAATCGTTGATTTGGTAGCAACTGGAAAGACTCTTAAAGAGAATGGTTTAGTTAAAATAGATGATCTTTTCTACTCGACTGCCAGACTAATTGGAAATCCTTTATCTATGAGGTTAGATGATAACCATCTCAGAGATACAATTTTATCAATAGAATCTATTAATGCTCTATAGAAGATTAGCTAAATGTTTTTCAATGATTTTAGAAGAATTAAAAAGTTAGGTAAATATTTAACTAGAGATAAAAAAGCAATTTATTTAATTTTAATTATTTTGTTGCCTGTGTCTTTCGCTGGAGCTATTCAACCACTATTAGTAGGTCAAGCAATAACTATTCTTAAAAATGAAAGTACAAATGTTTGGCTAAGTAAAACTTTCTTTGGGCAGTCAATAAATGCAATAATCTTAACTTTATTTGTAACTGTTTTATTTAGGTTGGTTTTACAAGGATATCAAACCTACAATATCCAAGCAGTTGGTCAACGATTGACAGCAAGGATAAGAAGAGAGCTTTTTGACCATGCAATATCCTTGTCTCTTAAATTTCACGATAAAATGCCTGTAGGTAAATTATTAACTAGATTAACAAATGATGTTGATGCTCTAGCAGAGGTTTTTGGGAGCGGTGCAGTTGGAGTTATTGCTGACTTTGTCAGCTTGATAGTAATCTCCCTGACAATGCTTTCAATTGATCGGGGACTTGCCATTTTATTACTTTTAACTCAAATCCCAGTCTCATATTTTATTATTTGGCTTCAAAAACGTTATAGAAGGGCAAATTATCAAGTAAGAGAGGAGTTATCTCAACTCAATTCTGATTTTCAAGAGAATCTTCAAGGTTTAGAAGTCGTCCAGATGTTTAGAAGAGAGGCTTTCAATAGCAAGAAATTTTCTAATACTGGAGTTGCATATAAGAAAGCAGTAAATGGAACAATATTTTATGACAGTAGTATTTCAGCATTCATAGAGTGGATTTCGCTTGCTGCAGTTTCTTTGGTTTTAGCAGTTGGCGGGTATCTTGTTACTTCTGGAAATATTGGTTTGGGAACACTAACCACCTTTATTTTATATTCCCAAAGACTTTTTGAACCTCTAAGACAGCTTGCAGAAAGATTTACCCAGATTCAGGGGGGACTCACTGCTGTTGAGAGAATAAATGAGTTATTGGATGAGGAAATTCAAATTAAAGATTCTATTTCCACAAAACATTTTCTAGAAGTTGTTAAAAAATCTAATAAACAATTTAAGGGTAAAATTGAGTTCAAAAATGTTAATTTCTTCTACAAAGAAGGAGAGCACATAATAAAGGATTTATCTTTCTTGGTTAACCCAGGAGAGCATGTGGCTTTCGTAGGGCCAACTGGTTCAGGTAAAACTACCATAATTAGATTGTTATGTAGATTGTATGAACCTCAATCAGGCCAAATATTAATTGATGATATAGATATTAAGGATATTCCTATAGCAACTCTTAGAAATATGTTAGGAGTAGTTTTGCAAGATACCTTTATCTTTAGTGGAAATGTTGCAGATAATTTGAAACTAAATGCGAACATAGACAATCTTGAATTAAAAAATCTTTGTAAAGAATTAGGATTAAATAATTTGTTAAAAAAATTACCTGAAGGTTTGAATACTGTTCTTAGAGGGAGAGGGGGGAATCTCTCTTCTGGAGAAAGACAACTTCTTTCAGTAGCTCGAGTGGCTATTAGAAATCCTGTTGTTTTGATAATGGATGAAGCAACAGCATTTATGGATCCCACTACAGAAGCAACTTTACAAAAGGATCTTGAGAGAATTCTAAAAAAAAGGACAGCATTAGTAATAGCTCATAGACTTGCAACTATTGAAAGTTCTGATAAGATTTTAGTCCTGAAGTCAGGTGCATTAATAGAAGAGGGTACCCATAGTGAATTGAGATTGAAAAAAGGTTTATATTTTCAGCTTTCTGAACTGCAACAAAAAGGATTTGCAAATTTTTAATGATTTTTAAGAACCCAGCTTCATTAATAAAGAAATCTAGTACTATTCCTAGAAATGAACTTATACAAAACTATGGCTTAAATTCTTATGAATTCACTCAAAAAAATAATGAAGAAGTTTTTGTATGTAGTAAAAGTAAAGAGTTAGATCTAATAGAGCTAGATCAACTCTTGCAAACTGTTGGTTGGAGCAGGCGACCAATAAGGAGAGTTAAAAGGGCTTTAGATTTTAGTATTTTGGTAATTGGGTTATGGCGTCATGACGATAAATTTCCTAGATTAGTAGGATTTGCAAGATGCACTGGTGATGGAATTTTAGAAGCAACAATATGGGATGTGGCTGTTAATCCTGTTTATCAAGGGCAAGGGTTAGGTAAGGAGTTAATGAAATACATATTGAAAGAGTTAAAAAACATTGGTATTTCAAAAGTTACTCTTTTTGCTGATGCAGAAGTTGTTCCATTTTACAAAAGACAGGGTTGGATATTAGAACCAAGAGGTTCTAAATGCGCCTTTTGGTATGCAAATTAACTATTTTTTGTAGTAGTCAGAATATATAGATTTCGTCGATTCACCTTTTAACCATCGTCTTCTAAATTTCCAGTTCTTAAATGCTTGGAGAAAAATATTGGTTCTTTCCCACTTCCTTGGACTGATAAAAATAGGGATATTCAATTGCTTTAAATCTTTTTTATTTTTTAATCTCCTTAAAAAATCTAAGTCCTCCATAAGGGCTATTTTTCTAAAACCATTATTCTTAAGATAAGTAGATTTATGAATTATTAAACCTTGGTCCCCATAGGGTTTTTTTAAATATTGGCTCCTAAAATTTACAAGAATCTCTAGGATTCTGTAAATCACCTTTTTATGATTAATTTTAAATGTAAAAAAGTAAATATTTTTTTTGTCTCCTTTTAAGAGGGATTTTATTTTCCAAAACCAATCATGAGTTAATCTAGTATCAGCATGTAAAAAAATTAGCCACTCTCCCTTTGAATACTTAGCTCCGATATTGAGTTGTAAACCACGATTCCTTTCATTGCACTTATAAACTTTTGCACCGTAAATATCAGCTACATCAAGAGTTTTATCATCACTGCCGCAATCAACGATAAGAATTTCTCCCTCTTTCTTAACAATCGACAAGTCTGAAAGCAACAATGGTAAATTATTGGCTTCGTTGATAGTTGGAATGATAATTGAGATTTTAGACATATGGATTACTTTCTATTTTCAATATCAGTTATTGTATCTAAATCAATTTTTTTATCTAAAAATTTATATTTTAAATTTGTAGAGGCGAAATTATCAATTGTATTTTGAAGAACATTTTCTCTACCCCAATTAATGTCAATAAAAGGAAGATGTAGATATTTAGATATTATTTTTTTTGATAAACCAATAAGCCAATATCCTCCATCATTAGACGGTCCTAAAATTAGATCATTTTGTTTTAGCTCTTTGATACTATTTAATAAATCTAAATGGCATAAATCTGGAAGGTCAGTACCAATAAATATAATATTTTTTATATTATTTTGAGCACAAAAATTTTTATTGATAAGTATTTGTCTCTTCATTTTTTCTCCTAAGCAACCTTTCCCCTGTAAATTAAATTTTTTAATTCCTAATGCTTCAGACCATCTTTTACAATTTTTCATCCCCAGGCCAGATATGGCTATAGAAATATCAATTAGTTCATTTTTTTGGAGAGATTTGACTACACGAATAGTGTGATTGGTCATCACACTTTGTACTCTTGCAGAATTACTTTTACCTATATCATTTGCCAATCTTGTTTTGCATCTTCCAAAGGCATGCCATTTTGCCATTATTATCAATAAAGCTTTCTCCAATACTTCACCACATTTAAGATAATTATATTCCTATTAAAAAAATAAAATTCACTTATTAAAGTTAAATCATGCTTTGTTAAAAAATTTTAAATTTGTTGTGATCTTGTGATTTGATAATGGCCAATTATTAAATTCCAACTAGATTAATAATCTAGATAAAAAAACTTTGCAAGCAACTAATCCTATTTGGGCGGAAGTTCAACAATTACTCCAAAAAACTTTAAGTAAGCCTTCATTTGAGACATGGATAAGGCCAGCTAAATTTAATTGCTTTGAGAATGGCTTATTAACCTTAATAGCTCCAAATACATTTTCAAGTGATTGGTTAAGAAAGAATTATTGTGAAACTATTGAAAAGGCTGCAAAAGAAATTTGTGGCCATGATGTAAAAGTTGTTTTTAAATCTGAAACAATTGTCAATAGCGATTTTATAAATAAGGAGAGCTTAAATGAACAAAACGTTAATCACATAAAAAAATCTTTTTCTAATACTAGCCAAGATAATTCTTCAAAAAATCGATCTAAAAATCCTAACGGTTTAAATTTACGTTACGTCTTTAAAAGATTTGTTGTAGGTCCAAATAGCAGGTTAGCTCATGCCGCGGCTTTAGCAGTTGCAGAATCTCCTGGAAGGGAATTTAATCCACTTTTTATTTGTGGTGGGGTGGGTCTTGGAAAAACTCATTTAATGCAAGCGATTGGTCATTACAGAGTTGAAATTGATCCAGAAGCAAAAGTCAAGTATGTATCTACAGAAACTTTTACTAACGATGTTATTAGTGGTATTAGAAGAGATGGAATGACAGCTATTAGAGATAAATATAGAAATGTAGATTTAATTTTAATAGACGATATACAGTTCTTAGAAGGTAAAGAGTATACCCAGGAAGAATTTTTTCATACTTTTAACGCTCTCCACGAATCAGGAAGTCAAATAGTCATTGCAAGTGATAGGCCTCCAAATCAATTGTCGGGAATTCAAGAGAGATTAATTTCTCGGTTCTCAATGGGGATGACTGCAGATATTCAACCCCCTGATCTTGAGACAAGGACGGCTATCCTTCAGAAAAAGGCCGAACAAGAGAGGATGAGTCTTCCCAGAGATTTAATTCAATTTATAGCAGGAAGATTTACTTCTAACATAAGAGAATTGGAAGGGGCATTCACTAGAGCTGTTGCATTCGCATCAATAACAGGTCTGCCAATGACAGTTCAATCAATTGCCCCGATGCTTGATCCGAATAGTGTTGGAGTAGTTGTTACTCCAAAACAAGTTATTGATAAAGTTTCAGATTTCTTCAAAGTTTCTACAGATGAATTGATTAGTTCAAGTAGAAGGAAACCAGTAAGCCAAGCAAGACAAATAGGCATGTATCTTATGCGTCACGGAACGGATCTAAGCTTGCCGAGAATTGGAGATGAATTTGGTGGAAAAGACCATACAACTGTTATGTATGCAATTGAACAAGTTGAAAAAAAATTATCTAGTGATCCTAATATTGCAAGTCAAGTTCAAAAAATAAGGGATTTACTCCAAATAGATTCTAGAAAAAATTCATAATCAAGTATGAATAAAATATTTAGGATCTTGATCATATCTATGATTGAGCGAGATCTTATCAATTTCATTATCTAAACTTTGTTGTTCAATTTTATTTAATGATTGTCTTAATAACCTTGCAGAAATAATTGGCATATCTCTTGGAACTGATATTCTATTTTTTAAGTATCTAAGAGAATTTCCTGAGAGTTTATCTGGGATTCTTAGTTCACCTGTAATCATATGTGTCAATGCCGATCTCAATGATTCGTCAAAGGATCCTTTATTGTATGGGTTTACTTTAAGTAAATTCTCTTTATGCTTTATTACTCTTTTAAGAGCTATCTTGGAGTAATATTTTGAATCATAATTTTTATTGAATTCATAATTACTAAGACCCTCTCCAGAGTCTATTGACTTAGAAAATGCAATCTGTTGTTCATTAATTTCTGTGTAACATCCACCCATTTGTGGAGGTAAATCATGAGAGTGAGTATGAAAATCTCCCTGTGTCCCTCTATAAGAACTAGTCCCTTCAAAAAGAGTAAGCCATTTATCTATATAAAAGTAATTAGATCTTAAGCTAAAACCTTTATAGTAAATCAGTGATGCATTCATTCTCTCCATATAGGGAATAAAAATTATATCTCCAACACCAGGCTCTAAATCACCAGTATTAGATACTGATGGGTCAACGAATCCTGATTTAGATCTGCTTAAGATTTCATCAAGTTTAGAAATCGATTCTTTAAATCTCTTTTTTCTAAAAGAGTTGTCTATAGAATTAAAGCTTTCTCTGCAGAGCCAATTACACCAGGATCTGAAAATTTCTCTTTCTAATTTTCGAATTTGTGTAAGGTGACTAGATGTTATAAAAGATCCAAGTGCTCCGAATTCATTTTCTAAAAAAGCTATGATATCGTCGCTTTCAGTTATAACTTGCTCTTTAAATTGAATTGCAGGTAATTTCCCAGATCTGACTTTTTCAAGGAACCAACTTTCTTTTTGACCGTAGCAAAACATATTTATTTTTTTGACTCTGTATGGAATTCTCTTGAATTCAAGCCATAACCATATCTTCTGACAGTAAGGGCACCAAGAATGCCTATCCCTATAAAGGGTAACTAATACATCATTTTCACTATGACCAAATAATCTTAAATTTGCGTAGGAATTATTTATACCATGAACTCTGTCAAGATCTTCAACTTCAAACTTATTAAAATCATCCCATGTCAAAATCCCATTCATTATTTGAATTAAAGCTATAAACTAACGTTATAATAATTGATTAAAAAAGTCTTGGAATTTGAATTTGATTTAATTGTTGTTGGTGCTGGATCTGGAGGACTTGCGGCGGCAAAACGTGCGGCTAGTTATGGAGCAAAAGTCGCAATCATAGAAGCAAATAAAATTGGAGGGACTTGTGTGATAAGGGGATGTGTCCCTAAGAAATTGATGGTTTATGCAGCTAAAAGTAAAGAAAATATGGATTCTTCTGAAGGGTATGGATTAAAAAATGAAGGTATTAATTTTGAGTCAAATATTTTATTGAAGAATGTTAGAGAAGAGGTTTCTAGACTAAGTGATTTACATAGGAATTCTTTAAAAAGATTTAATGTAACAGTTTTTGAGGGTTTAGGAAGATTTATTACTCAAAATGAATTAGAAATTATTTGTCCAAAAACTAAGAAAATCAAAAATAAAATAAGTTCAAAAAAAATTCTTATTTCAGTTGGAGGTAAACCTAAGAAATTAAATATTCCTGGGGAAGATTTGGCATGGTCTAGTGATGATATTTTTGAATTAGAAAAGTTTCCCAAATCAATATTAATAGTAGGAGGAGGATATATTGCTTGTGAATTTGCTTCTATTTTCAGAAATTTAGGTACTGAAGTAACTCAATTAATTAGAGGTAAACATTTACTTAATGGATTTGATGAGGATCTTTCTTCATGCCTAGAGGAATCACCTACTTTTACTGAAATTAATATAATCTCCAATACTCAATTAAAGTCTATCAATAGGGTAAAGAGAAACCTGGAATCTACCCTAGACACGGGGGATAAACTCCTAACTAATAATATCCTTATTGCTACGGGAAGAGAACCAAATCTTTTGCCTTTGAATTTAGATTTTTTAAATCTAAAGATGGATGGCCAATATTTAGATGTTGATGAACTCAATCAAACAAGCAATGCAAATATTTTTGCAGTTGGCGATATCATTAATAAACCAAACTTAACTCCAGTAGCAATAGAACAAGGGAGAGTTTTTTCGGATAATTTTTTTAATGATCAAAAAAGAAAAGTAAATTATGAATATATCCCTAAGGCGGTTTTTACTATTCCAGAAATTTCAACAGTTGGCTTAAGTGAGAAAAGAGCTAAAGAGATTTACTCTGAAAAAAATATAAAAATTTTCAAATGCCAATTCACCCCTATGTCTAATACCTTTAGGAAGAAAAAATCAAAATGTATGTTGAAGATTGTAGTTCATAAGATGACTGAAAAAGTCCTAGGATGTCATATGTTTGGAGAAACATCGTCTGAGATTATTCAAATGGTATCAATTTCATTAAATGCAGGGATAACAAAAAAAGACTTTGATATTACTATGGCTTTGCACCCAACTATCTCAGAAGAATTTGTGACTATGTATGGATGAATTTATGAATTAGAAAATTTTAATTTTTCTTGAAAAATCAGAAACACTATAAGTAACGCGAAGTAAATAAATAAACCTATCCTTAATTCAGAGAGATAATTAAATCCATTCAAAAAAAATATCTTATCGAGAATGTAAAAAATATAAAAATTAATCAAAATAAACCCTTCAATTCTAGTGATTTTCCCTTTGCTCCAGAATATTGGTAAGCATGCAAAGGTAGTTAAAACCATAAAAGGTAAGTCAACTTTTATTAGACTTTGTTCAATTTCTAAACCTTTAAATCCTGAAAAAATACTACAGCTTCCAAGGATTAGAAGTTGATTGAGCAGATTACTTCCAATTACATTCCCAATCGCAAGATCTGTTTTACCTTTAAATGCAGCAATTATTGAAGTTACTAATTCTGGTAAAGATGTTCCTGTGGCGACAATAGTTAAACCAATAACAATTTCATTTACACCCAAAAGAGTAGCAAGTGTTTGAGAACCATTTACTAAAATATTTGAACCTAAGCTTAAAAGAAATATTCCCAATATTAACTTCATTAAAATATTAAGTCTCCCTTTATCGTTATCTTTGAATTCTTCTATTTCTGGTTCCGCATCTTTTGTCTCCTCTCCTCTTTCATTGATAGTATTAATTTCCCATATTGTATTTAAGATTAAACAAAGTATTAGAAAGATACCTGCTTGAAGTGTTAATAAGCCTGTTGATGACATAGCCCAAACTGCACAAGAGATAGCCATTAACAGAGGTACATCTCTTCTGACTATTCTGCTTTTCACCTTAAGAGGTTTTATCAATGAGCTTATACCTAAAACAACGAGAACATTGAAAATATTGCTTCCAATTACATTGCTTGCGGCAATTGAATCACTCCCTTTTAAAATTGAACTTAAACTTACCAACAACTCAGGAGAGCTTGTTCCAAGAGAAACAACTGTTAAGCCAATTACTATTTGGGGTATTCCTAAAATAAAAGATAAGAATATGGCTCCTTGAATAAAGAACTCTCCTCCAGCAAAAAGTAGAACTACTCCTAAAACTATTTCTATTATTGGAAATAAAAGATCATTCATATTTAGGTTTCTATTTAGAGAATAAAAATTTTATAGTTGGTTAATAACTATCCTCGATTATCTATAATTTATTGTCAATTTTAATTTGCTGTTAAAATTAATTAAATAAAAAAAATTTTGAATACTTTAACCATAATAAAACCTGATGATTGGCATTTACATTTAAGAGAAGGTCTTGTATTAAAAAATATTATTCATTTTACTTCGGAATTTTTTGGGAGAGCTATCGTTATGCCAAATACTAAAACTCCCATTACATCTGTTGAAAGCGCTGTCTCTTACAAAAAATCTATTGTTGAAGCGTTACCAGAAAGTTCTAAGTTTGAACCACTAATGACAATTTATCTTACAGATGATACTGATAAAGGAGAACTACTAAATGGTTTTAAAAATAATGTCTTTTTCGCAGCAAAATTATATCCTGCTAATTCCACAACAAACTCCAATCATGGAGTTAGGAAAATAGAAAATCTATATAAGATTTTTGAATTAATGCAAGATTCTGGAATGCCTCTTTTAATTCATGGGGAAGTTACTGATTCGGAAGTAGATGTATTCGATAGAGAAGAAGTTTTTATAGATAAAGAACTCTCTCAAATAATTAAAAGATTTCCAAAATTAAAAATCGTTTTAGAGCATATAACTACCTCTTATGCAGTGAATTTTGTTCAAGAAAATAATATTGGGGCTACTATCACTCCTCATCATTTGCATATAAATAGAAATGCAATGTTTTTTGGAGGCTTAAATAGTGATTTTTACTGCTTACCAGTTGCTAAGAGGGAAAATAATAGACTCGCTTTAAGGAAAGCTGCAACAAGTGGCGATAAATGTTTTTTCTTGGGAACTGACTCTGCTCCTCACCTCAGGAAGTGGAAGGCTTTTTGTGGATGTGCAGGTATTTTTAATTCACCAGTAGCAATAGAAAGCTATTTAACAGTTTTCGAAGAGGAGGATGCTCTAGATAATTTTGAAAAGTTTGCAAGTTTGAATGGCCCTAATTTTTATAACTTGCCCCCAAATAAAGAAAAATTAAAATTAGTGTCTAGACCAAATAAAATTAAAGAATTTATCGAAGTTGTTGAAGAAAAAAATATTGTAGGACAAATAAAACCATTTCATGCAGGTGAAACTTTACAATGGCAAGTTGAAGGGATAGTAAATTAAAAAATTTTGATTTAATCAGACAATTAAAAGTGTAAATATTCCAATTTTTCTTGGTTAAATGGGTTACTTTCAGCTACGATTAGAAAGCGCAAATTCCCTTTGGGAGTGTGGCGGAATTGGTAGACGCGCCGGACTTAAAATCCGTCGAGCGATTTAGCTCGTGGGGGTTCAAGTCCCCCCACTCCCATTATTTAATTATTTTTAGTTCTGACGATAACTTCCAAGAGTTGTTATGTTTTAACTAAGTAACCATAAATTAAAATGGAAAGTTTTTTCAATAATTCATTTGCTACTTTAATTGCTTATATTGGAATTATTTCAACCTATTTATTGGTTATCCCTTTGATACTTTTTTACTGGATGAATAATAGATGGAATATTATGGGCAAATTTGAAAGATTAGGAATTTATGGCCTTGTATTTCTTTTCTTTCCAGGTTTAATTTTATTTTCTCCATTTTTAAATCTCAGACTAAAAGGAAGTGGTAAAGGGTAAATAATTGACTAAAGGAAAAGTTATACAAATAGGTCTATTTATTTCATTAATAGGATTAATTAGTTATAAATTTGCACCGCAAATCGGGATCGATAATTTTACAGCCACTACTCTCTCAAGTTGTATCTTGATTTTGATTGTTATTACTTGGGTAACATCTTATGTTTATAGAGTTGTAAATGGAAAAATGACTTTTATGGAACAAAGGAAGCGTTATAGAAAAGAGTATGAAAAAGTTGTTAATGATAAACTAGAAAGCAAATTCAACTCATTGTCAAAGGAAGAGCAGGAAAAACTAATGGAAGATTTAGAAAAAAATACTTAAATTATTCATAGAAAAATATCTAAAAATTATGAAAGATAGCAAAATGCAAATTACTAAAAATGAATCTTTATCTAAGGTAGATGAAATGTTTTGTGAGTTAAAAAATAATAAAAGATTAGCTTTGATGCCTTTTATAATGGCTGGGGATCCCAATATTGAAATAACTTCTGAGATCTTATTAAAGTTACAAGAGAATGGAGCTGACCTTATTGAATTAGGTGTCCCTTACAGTGACCCACTTGCAGACGGACCTGTTATCCAAGTGGCGGCCTCTCGCGCCTTAAAGTCTGGTACTAACTTAGGTAAAGTAATTAAACTTTTAGAATCTTTAAAACGTAAATTAAATATTCCCATCATCCTTTTTTCTTACTTAAATCCATTACTGTGTTTTGGATTTGAAAAGTTTTGTGAGATGGCATCCAATGCTGGTGTTTCTGGACTCATAGTTCCTGATCTCCCTTTAGAGGAAGCTTATAAATTTTCTAGAATAGTTAGTAATTATTCTATGGACTTGATTTTATTGGTAGCTCCAACTACTCCTTTTGAAAGAATGAAACAAATATCAAATCATACAAAAGGATTTACTTATTTAGTAAGTGTTACAGGTGTCACTGGTGAGAGAAACAAAATGGAAAATAGAGTAGAAAATCTTATTGCTAAATTAAAAGATGTAAACAGCAATCCAATTGCTGTTGGCTTTGGAATATCCACTCCAGAACATGTTAATAAAGTTCGTGAGTGGGGAGCTGATGGAGTAATTATTGGGAGTGCATTTGTAAAACGAATTTCTAGTTCAAGTGAAAAAGATGTTGTAGATCACGTTGGTGAATTTTGTAAAGAAATGCGTTTAGCTGCTGATCAAAAAAAATAAATATAAAGATTTTTTATTAATTAAAAAAAATTATTACAGAAAATTAATTAAAAATGATATCCAATTTATTTTTGTTGTCTTTAAGATTCTTCTGTAGGTAATAATCTGATTTGCTTTCTTCCGAGCTTAATTTCGAATTCATCACCTGCTTTTAAATCAAGAAGTGCTGTATATGCTTTTCCAATCAGAAGATTACCATTGCCTTGAACTGTAGCTATATAACTAAGTTTTCTTCCACCCTTCCCAATGCCCGCAACTCTAGAATCACCAAGATTAACCCCTTTTGCTTCTAAAAGTGCTTCATAAAATGCAGTAAAGTTTAAGCGTTCACTTCCGTTTTTCTTAGTGGAAACATATCCACAGGCGCGAACTAGGTCAGATTTGCTAACATCACCTAGTTCTTTTACTTTTGCAAGGAGATCGCTACCAGTTAGCATAATTAATTAAAAGAAAGTTGTATTAAATAACATAGCAATTTGCATGTAATATATGCAATTATTTAGTATATATTTATTCTATTATTTATATTTAAAAATGGAAAAGTTTGTAGTTTTTGGAAGGTACTGTGAAGATGCAACTTTTAAAAGGGAACCATTTCGTGAACAACATCTTAATAGGCTTAAAAACTTAAAAGATCGTGATATTCTAATTACATTAGGGCCAACAAAATGTACCAAATATTTGTTTGGAATTTTTAATGCTAAAGATGTAAAGGAGTTGAAATATCTTATTGAGGAAGATATATATTGGGAAAAAGGTATATGGATTAATTATGATATATATCCCTGGATTCAGGCATTCTAAATATGATTTATAAAAAAAAATTAGTAATTATTAACTATTAATTAAAATAACTAATTGTATTAACTATTCATAATATTTTTGCTTTAATAATGCAATTATTTATCATATTGAGGAGTTAAAACGATATTTATTTAACGGTTAGTTTTAAGAGTTTGTATCATTTTTTATTAAAAATATAATATCTTAAATAATATCTAAAATATTATTTATTTACTAATATCTTGATTTATCTGGTTTACTAATGAGTCGATATCTAGTTGATTATAAGGTGGTGTTTGTTTTGTTTCTCGATAATCGTTCTTGATATCGTTTAACCATTTTTGCTCAATCTTTATAAGATTTTTTGCAATATTGAATATGCCCCCTTTTTTATATAATTCTTTAATTTTGAGAATAATCTCCGAGGTTCTGCTCGATTTAATATTTAATTCATTTGCTAAGTCTTTTTGGGTAAATCCATGCGACTTTAACCAATCTTTAATGAAGGCGACGAGTTCTTTTTCTTCCTGTATAGATAATTTACTCATTCAATAAAAAGGGAATAACTTGTTAAGCTTATTTTCTGCTCTTGCTCTTATTGAGGGAGTCATGTATTTGCTCCATATACTTAGTACTGCTGTGAGGGCTACAAAATCATCACTAAAACCAACTAATGGCATAAAGTCAGGGAAAAGATCAAATGGCATAATCAAATATGCTAGAGCAGCCATTAATGAAACTCTTACTTGTGCTGGAGTATAAGGATCTAAAGCCATCTCCAAAACTTCTAAGGCAGGCTTGGCAATTGTTCTTCCTGCTTTAATAAGAATCTTAATAATGATATTTTCATCTAATGTTGAACTCTCTAAAACTTCAGCATCATAGATTTTTTCTTGGGTTTTGTAATTCTCTTTCATCCTTATAAATGAAATCTAAATATTGTTAATGGAATTTTTAGCTAATACTATCAACTAATCCGTTCTGTATTCCTGCTTTTCTAAGTTTTCTTAAAGCACGTTGAACAACTTGTCGGCAATATTCCCGGCTACAACTCATATGTCTTGCAACTTCAGCTAAAGTTCTCCATTCATTTGAGCCGTCTAAACCAAATCTTAGACTTACTATTTTTCTTTCCTTCTCAGTTAAATTTGCTTTATCTAATAACTTCCAAGCCGAGGCTGTCCTTTCGGCTAATTCGGCTAATTCCATTGGGGGAGTCTGATCACTTGGAAGAATATCAACTAACTCGGAAGGGTCTGATTTTGATTTAACAGTACCTTGGAGACTAACAGTGATACTTCTCAATTCACAAGAAAGGAGTTCGTCAATCTCCTCTTTGGTTATTTTCAATTCTTCTGCAAGCTCATCACTAGTGGGTGGAATACCCTTAAGTTGCATAAGCCTTGATTTTGCTGATCTTAGTTTTGTAAGTTTTTCATTAATGTTAACAGGGATCCTTATCGTTCTACTTTGAGTTGACAATGCTCTATTTAAACCTTGCCTAATCCACCAATAAGCATAAGTAGAAAATCTATGTCCTCTAGAAGGATCATATTTTTCTACGGCCCTGGTAAGACCTAATGTCCCCTCTTGAATTAAGTCCAGTAATTCTAATCCTTTCCCTTGGTATCTCTTGGCAAGGTTTACAACTAGTCTTAGATTCGCTGTTATCATCTCGTTTTTAGCTTTCTCGCCAATTTTGATCTTTTTTCTTTCATCTTGGGAATATTCACAAGCCGGACCTTTCCCTCCTGCCTCTTGACATCTATTAACAAGTACAACCATTTCCTGGACTTTTCTGCCCATTGTGAGTTCTCTTTCGGGAGTCAAAAGTTCATGACGACCTATTTCACCAAGAAAATCGCTTAATGAACTCACGATTTACCTCATCGTTGATATATTTAACTTATAGTCAATTCATTAATAAGCCATACATGTAATAATTAATTAATAATTAATTAATAATTGTTAATTAACTAATTAAAACTATTTTTTTTAATTTTCAGGTTAAAAGTTATAAACTATAAATTTTAATTTTTTAATTTTTTCGTCTTGATTCTAGAACAGCAAGTACATCTCTCCACTCAATGCCTTTATGCATAAGAGCTACTTGCAGATGGTAAATTAAATCGGCAGCTTCATTTGAGATTGAATTTTTATCATTATCTTTGCAAGCCATTATAAATTCTGCAGATTCCTCTCCTATTTTTTTTAAAATAGTGTTACTACCTTTTGTTAATAAATGATTTGTGTAACTTTTTTCAGATGGATTGATGGATCTTTCGTTAATTGTATTAAATAATTCAGAGCAAATATTTGAGAAGGGAGTTGTTTTTTTCTCTTTTTTATCACTTTGATTAATTTGGATTTCGTTGAAAAAACAACTTTTTTCCCCAGTGTGACATGCTCCTGAACCATTTTGTTCAATCAAGAGGATTAGTGCATCATTATCGCAGTCGAATCTTATCTCCTTAAGTATTTGAGTACTTCCACTGGTAGCTCCTTTTCTCCAAATTTCAGATCTTGATCTACTCCAATAATGAACGTTTTTGGTTTCAAGTGTCATCGTTAAAGATTCTTTGTTCATCCAAGCAAGCATAAGAATTGATCCGTCAAGCCAATCTTGTGCTATTGCAGGGATTAATCCATAATTATCAAAGCGTAGATCCTCTATCGAAAAATTAGTTGAATAAGTCATTATGTTCTTTATGTTAAATCCTACTCAATGTGTTTTATTAAAATTTATCCTAACAGTTAATTGATGTATATTCATTCTCAGAAATTTTCATGCACCAAAAGTTACGAGGATTTCCCCTGCGCACATAGGCAATGGCGCCATGAAGGCCACTGCAGATTTGTGCATGGATATTCAAGATCATTTACCTTTTGGTTCACTGCAAAAAAATTAGACCTAAATGGTTTTGTTGTCGATTTTTCAAGTCTAAAGCCCCTCGAAAATAGACTAAAGGATCAATTTGACCATACTTTTTTAATAAATAAAGATGACCCTTTGCTTAATTACTGGAAAAAATTACATGACTTAGATGCTTTAGACCTGAGAATTATGGATAATGTGGGCATGGAGTTCACCTCTGAATTAATTTGGAGATGGGCTAATGAATATTTAAAGGATAAGGATAAGGGCAGAACATGTTGTTGGAAAACAGAATCAAAAGAAAATAAATCGAATAAAGCAAGTTATCAGGAAATTCCTGATTGGTTCAAATCTTAGATTAAAGTTGTTAAATTTCAAGTCATATAGGTTTCTTTAATTTTGAATTTAATCAACAATTATCTCTCCATTAACCAGATAAATATTAATCTCGTCTTTATTAAGGTAATGATTATTCAATATATTATTTGAAATTTTTGTCTCAATTTGTTTTTGAATAATTCTTTTTAAAGGCCTTGCACCATAGGCATGATCGAAACTATTTTCAACAAGTTGGTTAATTGCCTCATCAGTAATTTTGAAGTTTAATTTTTTTTTGTTAAGTCTTTTTTCTAATTCTTGAAGCTGAATTTTCGCAATTTCTTTTATGTCATTTAATTCTAAATTATTAAAAATAACTATTTCATCAAGTCGATTTAAAAACTCAGGCTTGAAAAATTTTTTAATTTCATTATTTACAACTTTTTTAATTTCATTTGCATCTTCTTTTCTAACTGATAAATCATTAATTGATTGACTTCCTAAATTACTTGTTAGAACAATTATTGAATTTTTGAAATTGATTGTACGACCTTGACCATCAGTAATGATTCCATCATCAAGAACTTGTAAGAGAATATCTAAAATATCTTTGTGAGCTTTCTCTATTTCATCAAGAAGTATCAATGAATAAGGATTTTTGCGTACAGCTTCAGTTAATTGACCGCCTGATTCGAAACCTAAATATCCAGGAGGCGCACCTATAATTTTGCTCACTGAATGCTTTTCCATATATTCAGACATATCCAGTCTTGTAATTGAAGAATTTGAATCAAATATAATTTTGGCGGTTACTTTACTAAGTTCTGTTTTCCCAACACCAGTTGGTCCTAAAAAGAGAAAACTGGCTAATGGCTTGCTTGGATCATTTAGACCAGTCCTTGATCTCTTTATGGAATCTGCAACAGCCCTAATTGCACTACCTTGTCCAATGATTTTTTCTTTAAGGATTGACTCGAGGCTCAAAAGTTTATCTTTTTCTGGCTGGTTTAAGTTTTGTACTGGAATAGAGGTCCACTTTGAGACAACTTCTGCAATATCATCTAAAGTTACCTCTTGTCTTAAAAGACTTGGATCTCCATTTTTTTGGGAATTTACTAGGGCCTCACTTTTTTCTTTCAATTTTTTTTGCAAAGAATTTAAAGTTCCAAATTCTAATTCTGCTGCTTTATTGAGGTCAAAACTCCTTTTGGCTTGTTCTATCTGCAATTGAACTGATTCAATTTCTTCTTTTATGGTGCTGATCTCATCAATTTCATCTTTTTCTTTTTTCCATTGAGTGCCTAATTCTGTCTGTTTATCTTTAAGGGATATAAGTTCATTATTGATTTTTTTTAATCTTTCTATAGAAAAATCATCTGTTTCTCTTTTTAAAGATAATTTTTCCATCTCAAACTGTAGAACTTTTCGATCAATTTCATCAATTTCTTCAGGTTTGGAAGTTATGACCATATTTAATCTTGAGGCTGCTTCATCGATTAGATCTATTGCTTTGTCAGGAAGAAATCTATCGTTAATATATCTTTCGCTAAGAGTTGCTGCAGCAACTAAAGCATTATCAGAAATCCTCACACTATGGTGAACTTCGTATCTTTCTCTCAATCCTCTTAAAATTGATACAGTATCATCTATTGAAGGAGCATCAACTTTTATTTTTTGAAATCTTCTTTCTAAAGCAGGATCTTTTTCTATATTTTGTTTATGTTCATTAATAGTTGTAGCACCAATACACCTAAGTTCTCCTCTCGCAAGCATTGGTTTTAATAAGTTGCTTGCATCTAATGAACCTCCGCTAGCACCAGCACCAACAACAGTATGAATTTCATCAATAAAAAGAATCATCTTACCGTCTGATTCCTTAACTTTCTTTAGGACATTTTTTATTCTTTCTTCAAATTCTCCACGATATTTTGCCCCAGCTATGAGTGAACCCATATCTATTGAAATTAATTGCCTATCTTGTAGAGCAGAAGGTACATCACCATTAATAATTCTTTGAGCCAACCCTTCAACTATGGCTGTTTTACCAACCCCAGGTTCTCCAATAAGAACTGGATTATTTTTTGTTCTCCTACTCAATATTTGAATGGTTCTTCTAATTTCTTCATCCCTACCAATGACTGGGTCTAAAATTCCATCTCGTGCAGATTGAGTTAGATCAATACCATATTTTTCCAAAGACTCATTAGAAGTATTAAATTCGTTTTTTAATGCTGGATCTGACTTCATTTTCTTTATAGTTTCAAGAAATTCTGGAATACCTTTTTGATTTAAAATTTGAAATCTATATTTATCATCATAAGTGAAACCGTAAATTAAGTGTTCTGTTGATATCACTACATCATTTAAAGTATTTTTTATATCATTAGCTTTTAAAAATATTTTGTGAAGACTATCACCAATATATAAATTATCTTGTTTATTCTTCATTTTTGCCTTCGAATTTAATGAAGAAATTATTTCGTTCTCAATCTTTTGAATATTTACATTAGTTTCCTTTAAGATTTTTTTTGTAAAGTTGTCTTGTTTTATAAGAGCTAATAATAAATTGTCAGAGTCTACGTTTTGTTGATAATTTTTATAAGAAATTTCTTTGGCTAAAATAAAACAGCTCCAAGCTGAATTTGAAAATTCGCTTGGAAATATTTTCATCAATCAAACAAGATATGAATATGACGGTAGTAAGTATTAAGTAGATTAAGTTTTAAAAATATTATTCAACAATAACTTTACCTACCATTCCTGCTCCTCTGTGTGGCTCGCAATAGTAATCATAAGTTCCTGCATTTTCAAATGTTTCTTCCCAAGACTCTCCTGGGGCAAAAGCTAGGTCAGCATGACTTAACTCCTCATGTCCATCAAAAACAGCATTATGTGGGGCTAATTTATTATTGACGAATTTAACTGTGTCACCAGTACTAATGGTTACTGTACTCGGTTCAAACGCAAGCATTCCAGCATCTGTTCCAAGTTTTACTTCAACAGTCTTAGCTGAAACTGATGAAATACCTAGACCTAGAGTTAAAACTATTGCGAATAACCCTGCAAAGATAGAACGTAACATAATTAAAATTTACTTATTTATATATATTACAAGGCTTTGGGAGCCTAACTGTGAGAATTTTAATTGTTATTACAGGTTGGTAACTTTGATAACCTTAAAATATCATTCAGGGACTTGGCATAACTTTTTAGTTTGAAAGTCTCAGGATTAGTGATGGGGACATGATTAAAGTCATATTTCTTGATGCTAAAGCTATCCCAAGGGGTGGTTTGGATGGGGAGAATTCTTAATAATATTTTTAGAATTTTTTTTGTAAGGGGTATCGCAAAATATCTCCTCCTATTATTTCTTTTTAAAAGCGTAATTATGGCCTGATCAATTGAAATATATTTCTGACCTAAGACAAATTTTCTAAAGCCTTTGTATTGTTCTTCTTTATGATTTTTAATAAGAAACCCACAAATTTGAGCGATATCATTTGCGTGTATAAAGTGAAATTTGGAATCTAGTTTTAAAAATCTTGCTAACCAAAGCCATTTCACAATTTCTTTCAATCCACTAGTTAAATAACTAACTGGATATTTACTTTCTTTCCCAAGATTTCCTCCAAAAACTAAGGTCGGAAAAACAGCGAAAGTTTTTTCTGCAAACGAGCTTTCTCTAAGTCTCTGGAAACATTCATATTTTGTTTGAATGTACTCTGTTCCATAAATCAATGATTCCCTCATTAATTCTGTTTGGGTATCAAGAATGCTTGCGGTTGAAAAATAAATAATCTTTTCTAATTTTTCAATATCAAGCATTTCAAGTAATTCTTCAAAAGCTTTAATATTCACTTCATAGGCTCTTCTTGGATCTCCCCAAGCTGTAGCCGTATGTATTAGGTAATTTATTTGACTAATTTCCTTTTTATACCGACTTGATTCCCTGATGTCACACACCATTAACTTGACTTTTTTATTTTCTTGAACAGAAATTGGCAACTTGCTTTTGTCTCTTACCATTAGATAAAGCCTGAATTTTGTGTTTTTTAAAAACCAATCAACTAAATATTGGCCAACACATCCATTCGCACCTGTGATTAATAAGTTTTTATATGACAAGACTTTGACTAGTAAGTGAGTTTTTTTCCATGTTCAAAAAATGTTTGCGCATTTTCTTCTGGAGTTCCAGGTAAAATCCCATGACCCAAATTGAGAATATATTTCCTGTCTTTAATTTTATTGAAAGTATTATCTATCCTTTCTTTTATTGATTCTTTGTTTCCGAATAAAATGCCAGGGTCAACATTACCTTGAATTCCTATCCCATTAGGGATTCTTTTACAAGCCTCTTCTATATCTACTGTCCAGTCTAATGAGATTATATCTACTCCAGTTTTTGCCATCCTTTCTATGACACCGGCACTCCCTGAAATGTAAAGAATGACTGGTGTTTCAGGGTGTTCGGCTTTTACAATGTCAATAACTTTTTTTTGATACGGCCCAGCAAAGATATCATAATCTTGTGGGCTTAGTTGACCTGCCCATGAATCAAAAATTTGTACTACTTGGGCTCCAGATTTTATTTGATATTTAAGATATTCACCAATAGATCTAGCAAAATGATTAAGAAGTTTATGAAGTAAATCTGGTTCTTTAAAAGCCATTGATTTTATTAAAGAATAATTTTTACTGCTTTTACCTTCAACTACATATGCAGCAAGAGTCCAAGGTGCTCCAACAAAACCTAAAACTGTTGCCTCATTATTCACATCTTTTTTTAGTGAAGAAAGAACCTTTCCCACAAAACTTAAACTCTCACTTGGATTTAACTCTTTTAAATTTTCTATCTGGTTAAGAGTTCTTATTGGGTCCTCAATTATTGGACCTTTACTTTCTATTATTTCAAAATTTATACCCATCCCCGGAAGAGGTGTGAGAATATCTGAAAAAAGGATCACACCATCTGGTTTGAAAGCATGAAAAGGCTGCATTGAAATCTCATATGATAGTTCTGGATTTTCAGACCTCTCTCTAAAGCTCGGATAACGCTCCCTTAAATCTCTATAGATTTTCATATATCTTCCTGCTTGCCTCATCATCCATACTGGAGGCCTATTTACTTTTTTACCTAATGCGGCAGAAAGTAGTAGTGGTAAATCTTGAACCATTTTCAATTCAATATGTTTTTAAAAAATTAAAATTCCAACTTAAAAATCTTACAATGCAAAGCAGAGCAAAAGTGTTATATGAACATTTATATGAAGCACTAAGTTAAATGAGCCTTCTTATTTTTTTGATTGATGTTTGAAGATACTCACGCTTAATGGGGGTAAAGCAAGTTCTAGAGCATTTTGATAATCATGAATATTGTAATTTATGGTTTCTTTACCCCCCATATTTCCTTTGTTACTGCCTCCGTATCTAGAGCTATCCGAATTAAATATTTCTTTATAGAAACCTTCCACCGGAACCCCTACTTTGTATGACCCATGAGTATTAGGTGTAAAGTTAGCAACAACGACAAGCCACTCATTGGTGTAGTTTTCTCTCCTCATAAAACTTATAACCGAATTAGATTTATCATTACAATCAATCCATTGGAATCCATAAGGATCAAAGTCATTTTTCCATAACGCGGCTTCATTTTTATAAAGTACGTTTAGGTCATCAACCAAGTTTCTGATACCTTTATGAGGCTCAAATTCTAGTAACTCCCATTGCAGATCATCCCAAACATTCCATTCTTGCCTTTGTCCAAATTCCATTCCCATAAATATCGTTTTTTTACCAGGGTGTGTCCACATATAAGTTAGTAAAGCTCTAGTGTTTGCATATTTCTTCCAGTCATCGCCCGGCATTTTATGCAAAAGATGACTTTTCCCATGGACAACCTCATCATGACTAAGAGCAAGCATAAAGTTCTCTGTGTAGTTATATGTTATTGAGAAAGTTACACTATTTTGATGGAATTGCCTAAACCAAGGATCTATCTCAAAATAATCGAGCATATCGTGCATCCATCCCATATTCCATTTTAAATTAAACCCTAACCCTCCCATGTCAGTTGGTTTGGTTACCATTGGCCAGGTTGTTGATTCTTCAGCGATAGAAAGTGCACCTGGGAAATGTTGAAAGAGTACATGATTAGCCTGTTGAAGAAATTTAACGGCTTCTGTATTTTCATTGCCCCCATTTTCATTTGGTATCCATTCGCCATCTGGTCGCAGATAATCTCTGTAAAGCATTGAAGCTACGGCATCTACTCTTATGCCATCAATATGAAACTCTTCAAACCAATAAACGAGGTTGGCTACTAAGAAATTTCTTACCTCATTTCTGCTGTAATTAAATATTAGGGTCCCCCATTCTTTGTGTTCCCCTATGCGTGAATCTCCATGCTCATAAAGATGACAACCATCAAAAAATGCTAAACCATGCTTATCTTTTGGGAAATGACCAGGTACCCAATCAAGAATTACGCCTATGCCCTCTTCATGACATTTATTGACAAACTCTCTAAATTCATTTGGGGTGCCAAATCTACTTGTTGGTGCATACCAGCCAGTAACCTGGTATCCCCATGAACCATCGAAAGGATGTTCAGATATTGGCATTAGTTCGATATGAGTGAATCCTCTCTTTTTTACGTAAGGGATTAGCTTTTCGGTTAATTCTGGATAAGTTAATAATCTTGTTCCAGGTTTTAAATCGGCTGCAGGTACTGGGTCTCTTGGTTTGCCATTGTCTTCAAGATATTTATTATCTGTTGATTCATGGAGCCAACTTCCTAAATGCATTTCATAGACAGAAATTGGCTTGTTAATTTGACTAGAAGAATCTCTATTTGAAATCCAAGAACTATCACTCCAATTGAAGTTTTTTAACTTTGAAACTATTGAACCATTTTGAGGCCTGATTTCATGAAGAAAACCATATGGATCAGCTTTCTCATAAATATGTCCTTGTTGCGTTCTTATTTCATATTTATATGTATCCCCTTCTTGCATGGTTGGCATGAACAGTTCCCAAATCCCCCCTAATCTTTTTTGCATTGGATGATATCTTCCATCCCAAGAATTTATATCTCCAATTATCGATATTGATTTTGCATTGGGAGCCCAAATGCAAAACATGACACCTTTTTGATTATTTTCTTCAATGAGATGTGCTCCCATTTTTTTCCAAATATGATGATGGTTACCTTCTGCAAAAAGATGCCTATCAACTTCCCCCATCCATTCTTCTCTATATGACCATGGGTCATATTGTGTATGTGTGATCCCTCCTCGTGAAACATTTATTTCATAATTAGAATATGGATTCTCGGGCAGGATTACCTCAAAAAGCCATTTATGGTTTATGTTTTCAGCATCGTAGGTATTATTTTTAAAATTAATTTTTACTTCGTCGGCCTCAGGCATCCATACCCTTATTACCCATTGCTCTTCATAAAAATGAGGACCTAATATTTTTAATGGATTATCATTGCAACAATTTTCTAGGTTGATAGCTTCTGATTTAATCCAGTCTGCTTGAATTGTCTCGATCATGACTGGTAGATATTAAGGATTTATAATATCAAATGATTAACCAAAAAAATAATTATTTATTAAAAAAAAGGGGTCATTTTCATAAATGTTTCATTCAGGTTAAAACTTAGAGTAATAATTCTATGGTTTGCTGAAGGCGCTCCAACATTTTTCACCCCAAATCCAGGGTTAACTCCAATAGCGGGATATGCTGCTCCAGATATAGATAAACGAAGCTTGGTACCTTTAATTAAACAAATATTTGTTGGCTGCATCTCGATCCTATAAATGCATTCCTCATTAACTTTAGAGTCTTTAACTCTTAAGAATCCAGTTGAAAATTGATTTACCTTTTCATCACCTTCTTCAACTAGAGATAAAGCAAGGCAGATATCAAAATTTGGCTGATCACTTTTTACAAGAATTTCTAATGTGGGGACTCCTCTAAAAAATTGATCTTCTTCAAAATAATTCGTTTGAAAAACACCTACATCCAAGCGCTTATCAATAATATTTCGATTAAACTTTCCTGGATTTGGACCTAAATGACCACCGTCAGACGGAGTAGGTCTCCATGGGTCATTAACTATCGTAAACCAACCTGTTCCTTTTGAATTTATGGTAAGACTTCCATCTTCAACATCTACATTTGCAGTTCCATCGCTTTTTAGCCCAAAAATATATTCAGGATAAAATTTATTATCTAATGCTTCCCAATCATTTAATGAAATATTCCATATTTTTTTTTCGCCTTTTGAATTCTTAGAATTAAATTTTTCATCTGATTTTAAATGTTTATCAAAAAATTTTAATAAAGATTCTTGTGATCCTTCCCACCAATTTAGGTGGCTAGCATCCCCAATTATTATCTCTGGACTGCCTCCAGCTTCTTTAGATTTTTTGTAAAGATCTAATGCACCTTTTAAATGTGGATCCCAAAGCCCTCCAATAATTAACATGGGTTTTTGAATCCACGATGAGATTGGTTTGAATTCTTCAAAAGAGTATTCATTATTTAAATTATTAAGCCATTCCAAAACAAAATTATTAGGGTCATATCTTTTTAAAATATTAATTCCTTCTCTTAGATAACTTTTATCTTCTAAAGCTAATCTTATCTTTTCCCATGCGAGTAAATTTTTTTCTCTTTTCATTTTTAGTGCTGCAATTTGCATACCCCATGCGATATTGTTGTGCCACCAATATGCCCCACCATCTGAGCACCAATGATTTTTAATATTTAACCCTGTCATTGCTGGAGATAAACAATTGGGAGGATTTGAATTTAATACGCCGGTTAGTTGAGTAAATCCTTGATATGAAAATCCATATAAACCAAGCATTCCATTGCATTCTTGAAGAGATCTTACCCATTCGTGTGTTTCTGAAGTGTCACTTGCTTCTTGTGTGAACCCATTGAAAACTCCTTCAGAAGATCCTGTACCTCTGACATCTTGAATAATTACCATATACCCTTTTGAAGCCCACCACATTGGATGAGAATAGGTAATCGTTGAGGCTATTTCTTTACCGTAGGGTTGTCTCATTAATAATGCAGGCCATGGCCCATCTCCATTAGGCAACCAAATCCTTGATGTAAGTTTGACTCCATCTCTAAGAACTAGAGACTTGTCAAACCATCTTGAATTGAACATCTAATTTTAGATAATATCTGGACAGTGCAGTCCAATAACGTAAATAGAAAAAATCTCAGCATTAACAGGAGTTAACTTATTTTTTTTTGATACGTACTCTATGGCTTTATCTGAATTAGCGGAAATACCTTTTGAATTAAATTCTCTAAACTTATTACATATATTTAAAGCTGCATCTGGATTCTTTTTTACATTTTCTAGCAAATTTGATTGACCGAAAACCTGGGATGGTGAGCTGAAAAATAAGAATATAAAAAATAAAAAATATTTCATTATTTAGGAACTTTTTTAAATTCTACATTAAAAAAATTTTTTAACCAAGGGTTCAAATGGATTTTTAGATTTGATTTGCTCTTTCAATCCATTTTTTTAAAAGGGCAAAGGTTATTTTAGTCTCAGTTTTAACTTTAAGACTTCTTTCTAATCTTCCTATTTTGCGTTCTAGTTCGTAAGGTGTAGATATTGATAATGATTTAATAGATCCAATACCGCAATGTAAAAGTAAGTAAGCTTCTGGTGGGGAAATTGCTATTTCTTTTTTAAAAATGGCAATAGCTCTTATTTTTTTTAAATTATTTAAGGTACATAACGGAGATTTACTTTGAATCTCATTTATATCTAATTCCGAAAGATTACTTATTCTCTCGAAGTCAATTAGGTTATTTTTAATAAAAAAAGATTTCTCATGTCTATAGTTAGCTGGTAAAAAATCTAAAAAGCTTTTTTTTTTCATTTTTTAAAAGACTAATTCATTCTGACACTTTTCTTAATTTCTCCTACTACGACTGGTTTACTTATCCCATCTGAAATTTTTTCAAGTTTTCTTATCTTTATTTTCACGTTCGCACCAGATCTGCTACCTTTTCTTAGGTTTTCTGATAATTGTTTTAAAGTTGGTTCAATAGACTCTTCAGGAAAGTTTTCCTCAGCTTTAGCAATAATCAAATCGAATCCATTGTCATAAACAATTGGAAGATATTTTGCACCTTCTATTATTACTTTTTCACTATAACTTTGTATAAATGCCCAACTACTTAAAGAAAGTAATAATGAGAAGATAGTTGCTCCTATTATTCTAAATTTAAAACCAAAATTAAATATAAAAGCAATTGCAGTGACTATTGAAAGTAATATTCCCATTATTCCAAATATTTTCGGAGTGTTCTCAAATAGTTCAAAAAGAGACATTTACTGGCCTTGACCTAATTAATTTCTTATATTTTGTAAGCCTACACTATTTTTGGGCTCTAACTTGAAAAAAATTAGATCTCTAAATTTAAATACAAAAATTATTTTCCTAGGGATGGTTTTGTCCTTAGGATTTCTAGGCACCATTTTATTGAATAATTTTTTAAGGGAAATTTATAGTTCTAGGAAATCACAACTTGAAGAAAGTGTTGAGAAGTTTCTAAATAAGAAAGTTGAATTAGGTGATTATTACGGATTGAGATTTTTAGGAATTTCTCTAGGTAATTCAAGAATTATTGATAAAAAAAATATAAATTCAGAAATTAAAGCAAAAAATTTATATGTTGGGATTATGCCTATTAGATCTTTTTTACAACAAAAATGGATATTAAAAATAAGGCCTGAGAAAGCTCAAATTGATGTAGATAGAGATTTTTTTAAATGGGATAAATCTTATAAAAAAGGTTTGATTTCAAATAAATCAAAGCTTAAATTCGACTTAAATTTTAATTTAAATAAATATTCAGTTTTGAAGCTAAAAAAATTAGGATTCAAAACAAAAGTTAAAGGAAATATTTTTTATAAGTCCAGTAGTAGAGAGATTATTGCAAATTTAAAATCTAATTTTGATAGGAAAGGTTCCTTGAAATTTAAATTTAATACGAAGTTAAATAAAGACTTTTTAAGTTTGGAGTTATTTTCAAAAGGATTAGACCTTGGAGATACTGAATATAATATTGCCAACAGGAAAATTAGTCTTAAAAAAGGTAATTTTAAATCTAATTTTAAATTTTATAAATCCTCAGAACAAACATTTTGTCAAGGTAGATTCTCTTTTACTAGTTTAAAAATAAAACCTGAAACTTTATCAGAGAATATAAATTCAGAATCAACTAGTTTTTATTGTAAAGATAAAAAGTTAATAGTAAATTCAAATAACTTAAATTATGGAACTTTAATATCAAATTTTGATATAAATGTTCCATTAAACAAAACTTCTAATAATATTGAACTTAAGGGAAGTATTGGTTACATTAATAGTCTTAATCCAGATATTAAATTGTTTGGCTATTTGCCATATTGGTTTGATAAAAGAGGAGTTAACTTTGGAAATATAGACTCAAGTTTTAATATAAATAGAACTCAACTATCAAATTTAAATATTTTTAGAAAAAATAATGTAAGAGGCTTTATTACTGCTAAAGGAGAATTAAAAGGAAAGATTAATGATCCCAATCTTTCTATAAAATTTAATGTTGATTATCCGCATTACAAAGGAATTCGTATAAGGGAAACATGGGAAGGAGATATTAAAAACAACAATAATAAATTTCTGTTAAACATGAAAAATAGATATTCTCCAATCCCTTCATTTCTCTCAATTGTATTTAATTCTGAGCTTAAATTAGATAATGTAGCTTTTAGTAGGGTTTTTAATTCTAATAAAGGGAGTATAAAGTTAGTTAAAAAGGAAAATGGCTACTCTTGGAGCGCTGATAATTTTCCCATTGATGAACTTGAATTATCTACAGGTGATAATCAATTTGATAGAATTAAGGGAATCATAAATGGTGCGGGATCATTATCTGCGGATCAGACCTTTATTGATGGAAAACTGGCTTGGAATTCAGGTAAATATAGAAATATAAAGCTAGCTAATTCATTATTTGATTTTAGGTTCAAAAATGATTCTTTTTTTGTAAATTCAATTTTGTATCCAATTGATGGAGGGACGATTGAGGTTGAATATAATTCAGAAAATAATAATTTAATTAATTTAGACTTTAAAAATATAGGAACAAGTTGGTCAATTCTGACTGCTGTTGATATTTTAAATTTTGATAGTAAAAAAGTTATTCCAACAACAAAATCTAATATCTTGGATGATTTGGAAATAAATAAAGATAATTCTTCCTTCAAAGAGAGGATCGATTTTATTAATAACTTTCTTGAAAAAAATAGTGCTCGAGAGGATAAATTCAATTTACAGAAATATTTCAGTAAATTTAACAGCAGATATAACGGGAGAGTAACCATTAAAGGTGATAGACCACCAAATTACAAAATAAATGCAAAGTTAAATGGCTATCTAGATGTCTCCAAAGATGATTTCAATAAATACAAAGAGGAATTTTCCATTGATATGGATGGGGGATTATTAAAAGGTGAAGGTTCTCTAAAAATTAAAAACCTACCATTAAGTGTTGCAAATATTTTTTTGAATAAACCAAAAGATTTTCAGGGTGGGTTGGATATGAATTTATTTTATGATTTAGATAAAAATTATTTCACTAGTGAGATTTCATCCAACAATACATCAGTCAAAAGTAATAAATTAGATTTTAATAAAGGACTAATTGAATTTAGTAATTCTGTTTTTGATATTGATTTTTCCTTGCTATTAAATAATTCTGAAATCCCAATTAATTTTGAAGGCTCAATACCTATTAATAAATCGGAGAAATTGGATATGAGATTGATTGGAAATGGAAAATTTATTGATTTAATAGATATTTTTTCTGATGAATATTTTAACTTTAAGGAAGGCAATGTAAATCTCAGAATGATAATAAAAGGTACTAGAAATAAACCAATATTAAATGGATTTTTAGTAATTAAAGATTCTGAAGTTGATATTTACGAGAATACAATAAAAGATATTAATAGCTTGATAATTTTTGATTTTGATTATTTAGATATCAAAAATCTAAAAGCAAAATCCGGAAATAATGGAAATATTTCAATAAGTGGTTCTTTGCCTTTTTATAGTAAGAGTGACTACGATATGTCATCTATTAATTTGATAACGAAAAAAATAAATGTAAAGAATGAAAATTTTAATTTCTTAATAGATTCAAATATAGATTTAAGTGGATCATTTGAAAATCCTGTTCTGGGAGGTAATCTATCTCTTAATAATGGATTTATTAACTTTAATAGCACTAGTCAAAATAACAAAATAGATAATAATTCTAATAGAAAAGAATTTAAAAAGAATTGGCCTGAACTATTTTGGGACAAGAACAAGAATATTGAAATAATTTCAAATGAATCAATTTTGAATTCAGTTCTACTAGGAGAGACATTGCCAAATTATTTGGATAATTTGCGTTTTAATAATCTTAAATTGAAGCTTGGACCAGAGTATAAACTTCAATATTCCGATATAATTCAAGCTTATTTAGATACTAAATTAGACCTTAATATAAATGGTTCAGTAGGAAAAGATTTAAATGCTAGGGGTCTTATTTATCTTAAAAAAGGCAGAGCGAATCTTTATACTACACCTTTTAAACTTGATAAAAATAAGGATAATTATATTTTGTTCGCCTCAAGAAGTGGGGTAGTTCCATTTATTAATTTCTCTCTAGTTAGTAAAGTTCCAGATTCTATAATTCCTATAAGTGAAAATAATAATAATTCAAATATATCAGGCGATATAGATGCTGATGCAAATGAAAGTGGTTTTGGAACATTTGGAATTGGCAATACAAGGCTTATAAAAATTGAAGCTTCTTATGAAGGCTTTTTAGATCAATTATCTTTTGAAGACGAAAATAAAAGAATCCAATTGAGGAGCACTCCAAGTTATAACAGGTCACAAATAATCGGTTTGATTGGAGGTAATTCTGCGAATTTAATAAATAGGGCATTTATTTCTCAACTTAATAATGCGGATGCTTTTAGTGAGAAATTTCAATTATCTTTATATCCTGCCTTAATAGAAAATAATGATTCCTATAACAATATTGTTTCTAATGAAAATATAGATATTGAAAATAATGGGCAATCATCTTCTAATGAGGAATTTTATTCTCAGGCTTGGGTTGCCGAATTAGGACTTGACATTACTGATTCAATAAATTTTTCCTTTCAAGCTGTTCCAGGGAGGGATGATCTTCACCCTATAGGAATTTTAACTTTTCAGGCCAATCCAAACCTGGAATTATTAGGCTCTTATGATTCTAATGGAGATTGGAAAAGTCAATTTCAATTATTTTTTAGATATTAATTATCAAAGAGAGTTATTTAAAGAATCCTTAATTTGAATTATTATTAAATTAATTAAAAAGTTATTATGGTCGATATTTTTGAAGTTTCTCAACCAGGGAATGAACTTTTAGAAAAAGCTGATCAAGTTCGTTTTGCATCCACAAAAATTAGTCAGGCTAAAAATCAAATGAGAATTAAAGCCTTAAATTTTATGGCAGATTATTTAGAAAAAAATACTGGTGAAATTTTAGAGGCTAATAATGAGGACTATACCAGCGCAGAAAAGAAAGGTATTTCAAAAGCTTTACTCTCTAGATTAAAATTGTCAAAAGAAAAATTAAATTTAGGTATTGAAGGTGTAAGAAAAGTTGGAGACTTGCCTGACCCTGTTGATCAAGTCCAAATTAAAAGAGAGCTTTCTAATGGATTGATCCTAGAGAGAAAAACTGTTCCTATAGGAGTTTTAGGGGTTATCTTTGAATCCAGGCCAGATGCTGTTATGCAGATTAGTTCTTTAGCTATAAGATCAGGAAATGGAGTAATGCTCAAGGGTGGTAGTGAAGCAAATTTAACAAATACTGCAATAGTGGAAGCACTAAAACAGGGTTTATACGAATCAGGTCTTGATAAAAATGCAATATGTCTTCTAACTAGTAGAAAAGATAGTATGGCGATGCTCAATCTTGAGAAACATATTAATTTAATAATTCCAAGAGGAAGTAACGAATTAGTTAAATTTATTCAAGAGAATACAAGAATTCCTGTACTAGGACATGCTGATGGAATTTGTCATTTGTATATAGATAATGAGGTTGATTTGGAGATGGCTTTATCAGTCTCTATTGACAGTAAAATTCAATATCCTGCAGCATGTAATGCTATTGAAACTTTACTATTGCATAAAGAGATTGCACCAGCTTTTCTAAAACAGGCTATACCTTTGTTTAATTCAAATGACGTTAAATTAATCGGAGATGAAAGATCTGTTGAATTAGGAATACAGCATGCGGCTAGTTTAGAAGATTGGCAAACTGAATATTTAGATTTAATTTTGTCAATTAAAATTGTGGAAGATCTTGATGAGGCTATCACTCATATTCAAAAATATAGTTCAAAACATACAGATGGAATAATTACTGAAAATTTAAGCAAGGCTGATAAATTCATGAATATAGTTGATAGTGCTGGAGTTTTTCATAATTGCTCTACAAGATTTGCAGATGGGTTTAGATATGGTTTCGGGGCTGAAGTTGGGATATCTACTCAAACTCTTCCACCAAGAGGCCCAGTTGGTCTTGAAGGTTTGGTAACTTATAAATATTTCCTCAAAGGCGATGGGAATATAGTTGATGATTTTTCATCCGGTAAGGCTACATATACACATAAAGATCTTTAAACTTTTAAAAATGGAGACTTTTTTAAAAATTGAGAATATCAAACTTTGGGCTAGGGTAGGTGTCCTTGATGAAGAAAGAAAATTAGGGCAATTATTTAGTTTGGATATATTTTTATGGACTGATTTCGAAAAGTGTACCGTAAATGATGATTTAAAAAAAACAGTTGACTATTCAAAATTAGTTCAAATTTTAAAAGATCAATCAAAGACAATATATTGTTTTACAATCGAAAAATATTCAAATGCAATTTTAGAAATTATTAATCAAGAATTTAAGCTATCTAAAATTAAAATTATTTTGACAAAATGTAATCCTCCAATTAAAGGTTTTGATGGGAGGGTGTCAATAGTAAGAGTTCTCGAAAATAATTAAAAGTATTGGAAAAAAGAAATCCTATTTTATTAATTCATGGGCTTTGGAATACTTCAAGTATTTTTTCTTCTGTTACCTCAAAACTTGATGATATTGGGATTGAATATTTTGCCCCAACTCTTAAGCATTCATATGGTATGACTTCACTTATTGATTTGACAAATATATTAAACGAATTAATTTTAGAGAAATATGGCTTAGAAAAAGAACTAGATATTTTAGGATTTTCAATGGGAGGGATAATTGGTAGGCATTGGATTCAAAAATTTAATGGTTATAAAAGAACAAGAAGATTTATTACTGTAGGTTCGCCTCATAAAGGAACATTAACAGCACAATTAGTACCTAAATATCCTTTTAGAGGAATATCAGAAATGAAAATAAATAGTAATTTTTTAAGGGAACTGGCAAAGAACGATTTTTTCCTTGATGATATAGAATGCATAACTTTCTTTACTCACTGGGATCTAATGGTTTTCCCTAGCTGGTGGACTAATTTAAATTTAGGGAAAAAAATATCATTAAAAGTATATAAGCATAGAAATCTGATAAGAAATAAATCGGCGGTAGAGAAAATAATCGATGAAATTATTATGTAGATCCAGATAGACCTAAGTGTCTTATTAAAGCATCTGTTTTTGGTTCCCTTCCCCTGAATAGTTTGAATATCTCTAATGGAGGTAAGCTACCACCCAAGCTAAGAACTGTATCTTTAAATTTCTTTCCTATTAATTTCAAATCTTTAGAGTTTTCTAGATTCGCTTCTTCGAACATAGAAAAAGCATCAGCACTTAGAACCTCAGCCCATTTATAAGAGTAATATCCTGCAGAGTATCCTCCTGCAAATATGTGACTAAAACAACAAAGAAATTTATCTTCTTGAATTGGAGTAATTACAGTTGTTTTTTTTGCAATTTCTCTTCTAATTTCATCTGCTGTTTTACCTTCGTTTTTATCAAGTCTACTGTGTAATCTAAGGTCTGTAATCGCAAAATGTAGCTGTCTAAGAGTAGCCATACCACAATTAAAAGTTCTGTTCTTTAGTAGCTTTTCAAAGTTTTCATCAGATAATTTTTCACCTGTTTTATAATGCTTAGCAATACTCAAGAGTGTATTTTTATGAAAACACCAGTTTTCCATAAATTGACTTGGAAGTTCGACTGCATCCCATTCCACATTATTAATACCAGCTGCTTGAGGAAGATTTACAGTGGTAAGCATGTGTTGAAGACCATGACCAAATTCATGAAATAGTGTCTGAACTTCTTCAAAACTCATCAAACTAGGTTTGTCTTTTGAGGGTGGAGTTTGATTACAAACAAGATAAGCTACCGGTAGAGTCTTTTTGCCAACACTATTTTTATTCAAGCATTCATCCATCCAAGCTCCCCCTCTCTTAGACTCCGGCCGTGAATATGGATCGAGGTAAAAAGATGCTATTTTGTTATTTTCTTTATTAAGGATATTAAAAAATAAAACGTCATCATTCCATCTAGGAGCTTCATTGGTTGCTTCGACTACTTTAATTTCAAAGAGCTTTTCACTTAATTTGAATAAACCATTCAAAACATCATTTAGTGGGAACCAAGGCCTCAAAGATTCTTGATCTAAATTAAGCTTTTCTTTCCTAAGAAGTTCAGACCAATAACTGATATCCCATGGCTCAATATTCTGTGATTCTGACAATCCATTAGTTTTAGAAAACTTATCTAGCGTTTCTAATTCAATTTTTGCGGTTTTGAATGCTGGTTCTCTTAAATCCTCTAAAAGGTTTTCAACATTTTTGATTTCTTTCGCCATTTTAGTTGACAAACTTAGTTCTGCCCAACTTTCATAACCTAGAAGATTGGCCTGTTTAGTTCTAAGAGTTAAGATTTCTTCAATAATTTGAGAATTACTTTTTTCTCCTTGAGAAGCTCTGCTAACAAATGCCTTATAAAGTCTTTCTCTAAGGTTACGGTCTGTAGCATATGTCATGAATGACGTATAAGTTGGAATATCTAGACTTAATTTCCAAGGACCATTCTTGATATCAACTTCGCCATTTTGTTTTAAATGATTGTGAGCAGTCATTGCCATCAACTCGAGTACTCGTTCAGGAAGACCATCTACTTCAGATTTTTTATTTAATATTAAAAACCATTTATTAGTGGCATCAAGAACATTGTTACTAAAATCTGTCGATAACTTTCCAAGCTTTTCTGAAATGTTGTTAAATTCTTCTTGATCATTTTTATTTAATGAAATGCCTCTGTGTTGCATCTCGAGAATTTCTTTATCTAAAATCCTTTTTTTGATTTGATCAAAGTTATTTGTCTCTTTAAGCTTGACTAAAGAATTATAAATTATTTTACTTTGTCCGAATTTGTTACTCAAGCTAATAATCTCGGGAAGAAACTTTGAATAAATATCTCTAAGACTTTCAGAATTTTTTACTGCATTTAGATGGCTTATTACACCCCAACTCCATCTAAGAATTTCATTGACTTCATTTAAAGGATTTATTACCTTATCCCAACTTAAATCATTTTGAATTAAATAATGAGATAAATTTTTCTCTATATTTTTAAAATCTTCTTCTATCTTTTCAAGTACTAATGGAAACTGTTTATTTATGTTTTCGGGTGTAAATTTTTTAAATTCTGGCAATTCTCCATATTTAAAAATCGAACTTTGCATTGATTAAAATGAGTTAATTAACTAATGTTGGAATTAATCCTATTAACTTAGCTAAAGTGAGATGCTGACTGAGAGCATTTGTTGAAGATTCGTATAAATTTATGGCGATTTTGGGCCAAAAACCTATTGCCAAAGTAGGCAACAATAAACTAAAACCAATAGTCAACTCTCTACCATTCATTTCTTTAACTGTAGCTAGTGCGGGAATTCTAGGACCAAAGAATACTCTTCTACACATTGAGAGTAAATATATTGGTGTTAGAACTAAACCAATAGCTGCAATAAGAATCGTAATTGATCTAAAGATAGAGCTGAAACCTTCTTGACTAGTGATACCTAAAAATACAGTTATTTCACTAATAAAACCGCTCATTCCAGGTAGTGCTAGAGAAGCTAAAGAGCTTGCCAAGAAAAAAGCAAAAGTTATTGGTAAGACCTTTGCTAAACCGCCCATATTTGGAATAGAAAGAGTATTTGTTCTTTCATAGAATGAGCCCGTAACAAAAAACATAGCTGCAGCGATAAGTCCGTGACTGATCATTTGGAGCATTGCACCGCTTATCCCTAAAGCATCGACAGCTCCAATCCCTAAAAGAACGAAACCCATATGACTCACTGAGCTACATGCAATTCTCCTTTTGACATTATCTTGTGCAAATGCATTTAATGCTCCATATATTATATTGATAATTCCAAGAATAATTAACGCAGGTGCAATTTGAAGATGTACTTCAGGTAATATTTGAACGTTGAATCTTAAAAGAGCGTAGCCTCCCATTTTTAAGAGTATTCCAGCAAGCAACATTGATACTGGTGCATTAGCCTCACCATGCGCATCAGGTAACCAAGTATGTAGAGGAAAGATCGGAAGTTTTACTCCAAAGCCAATCAAAAATCCAAGATAGGATAACAATGCTAGGCTTCCTGTTACGTGTTTATTTGTTAAGTCGGTAATATTTAAAGTAAAGGTATCGCCACTCAAGGCAATTGCCAACCCACTTATGAGTATTAATAAAGAAGCTAATGCTGTGTAAAGAATAAATTTAGTAGCTGCATATAATTTCTTTTTCCCTCCCCAAATTGCGATAAGAAGATATACCGGAACCAACTCAAGTTCCCAGGCTAAGAAGAATAATAAGAAATCTTGAGAGAGGAAAACCAGTGCTTGAGCTGAGGCTTGAACTAATAAAAGAGCAAAATATAAATTAGATTTTTTCTTTATTTTCCAACTTGCGGCAACTGATAAAAATGTAATTAATCCACTTAAAGCGACTAAAGGAGCAGATAACCCATCTACTCCAAGAGACCACTCTAAACCAATTGAGGGTAACCAAGTAACTCTTTCTATAAGTTGCAAGGAGCTAATTGCGGGATCAAATTTCTGGAAAAGTACACCAATAATCAGTAAAAAATCTATGAACAAAAAACTTAATGAGATATTTCGAGGTAGCGTATTATCTTCCCCTTCCTTTGTACTCAAAAAAGGCATTATTAATGCCCCAATTAAAGGAAGTAAAACTATAGTTGATAGCCAAGGGAAAGATTCTAAATTCATTTTGTAATGAATAATTTTACTATTCTAGTTGAAGTTGCACTAGCTTGAGACTATAACATTAAAAATGCCTAAGTAAAACTACTTACCTGAAATGGCGCTAAATTGACTCCCTGTTGTTTGAACATTTAAAAATGGCGCTCTACTTGCTACGCCTGACTTCTCCCATGCTTTTACCATTGCTTTACTTACATTTTTACCATTTTCCTTTTTACACAAAGCCAAGATACTTGGACCAGCCCCACTAATTGCACATCCTAAAGCACCTGCTTCTAATGCGGCCTCTTTGACTTCCAGCCCACCTTTAATAAGTTTCCACCGGTATGGTTCATGTAACTTATCAAACATCCCCTCTTTTATTAATTCTTCATTTCCTGCTTTTAATCCATTTAGCAATAAAGTAAGTGCCCCCATATTAGTCACAGCATCAGATAAGGGAACATTCTTTGGCATTACTTTCCTTGCTTCACTTGTACTTAAACGAATAGCAGGTATTGCTACAACAACTTTTATAGAATCGTGCCAATCACATCTTATTATTCTCCATCTTTGTGAAGAAGAGCGGGCGGTTAAACAAAGGCCCCCCAACAGAGATGGAACTACATTATCAGGATGACCTTCGATATCAATAGCAAGTTCTAGAAGTTTTTCTTTCGACAGTGGGGAATTCATTATGGCATTTGCTCCGATCAGTCCAGCGACTATTGCTGTAGCACTACTCCCAAGTCCGCGTGCTGGTGGTACAGCTAGCTTGACTCTTGCTTCAAGGGCAAAAGGGTCCATATTCGCACTTCCCCATACTTTCTGAGCGGCTCTAAAAACCAGGTTCTCCGGTCCCCCTCTTAAATGATTACCATCGGTACTCTCCATAATTAAATCAAATCTATCTCCACCACCTTCAATTCTCGTAAAAATAAATTCATTATATAAATCTAGTGCTGCACCTAGGCAGTCGAAACCTGGCCCCAAATTTGCAGTTGTAGAAGGTACTGTTACTCTTATTTTTTTACCTACTTCAGGAATAAACATTTTTTGTTAAGTAGTTTTTAAAAGCATTTCTGCTCTGCAGGCGGCACTAAAAAGTCCAAACTCTTCATCTAAAATCACTCTCATAGGTATTGTTTTAAGAATATCTTTTAATCTTCCCTTATCGAAAAATTGTTTCATAAATAAATCTGATTTAAAGTTTTTGAAATGTTTTGATGCGGTCCCTCCAGAAATCCATAACCCTCCAAAGCACAATTCTTGAAGAGCAACATCTCCAAGTAAAGAGGCATAAGCACCTAACCAAATCTTCTCAACTTCGACCATTAGCTGATCCCCTTCTTTAGAAAGATTGCAAATTTTTTCAGGTAGTTCTTTCCTCGCAAGATCATAATTTTTAATTTCTTTTAGATATTTTTTTAGAGGATGGTTTTGGGCATCAGGCTTGCTTAGTCTCCATTCGGCGATTCTTGATAAACCAGTGCCGCTAATAATTCTCTCACAAGATATCCTCTCAACTTTTAGGTAATTCTTAAGCCAAATTTTTAATTCCCATTCTAATTTTGATTTTGGCGAGTACTCTACATGACCACCTTCACTAGCCAAAACTTTTATATTTCCCTCCGATATTATGCCTCTTGCAATGCCCAAACCAGTTCCCGCTCCAACAATAGCGTGTAAATCATTATTAGCTCCTTCAGAATGGGATCCATTTTGGATAGTAGAATATTGATTATTTTTTAAATAAGGTATTCCATACATTTGTACTGCGAAATCATTTATTAGTTCGCAACTTTTAAAATTAAATTTCTTCTGTAAAGCATTTCCAGAAATATACCATGACAAGTTTATGATTTTTGCTTGATTGTTAGATAAAGGACCAGCTACGGCAAAACATGCAGAAGAAGGATGAGGAATATTTTTGCATTCATTTTTGAGAAAATCTTCTAGTATTAAGTCAAAAGAATCCCAATCAGAAGATATATATTTCTTCTTGGATAATAACTTAGGCGAATTATCATTTTTTGTTTTTTCGAATATTCCCAATAGCACCTTAGTGCCTCCTAAATCACAAGCGAGAAAATTCATATACTTTAAATTATTCTGTCCTCCCTTTTTTTTCTATTAATTGATCTATAAATTTGTATAGATTAGGTAAATTGAAAATTCCTAAATTTGTTCCATCCAAAGCTCTTAAGGCAACTGAATCAATTTCTTCTTCTTTATCTCCAATAACTGCAATTAATGGAACTCTTTCAAGAGTCGCCTCTCTTATTTTATATCCTATTTTTTCATTCCTAATATCAACTTTTGATCGGTAACCATTGTTATTTATAAATTCATTAAACTTTAAACATTTTTCAATATTTCTATCGGTAATGCTCAATAAAATTATTTGACAAGGCGCAAGCCAAATTGGGAATTTTGCCTCATATTGTTCAATTAAAATTCCGATAAATCTTTCAAAGGATCCTAAGATTGCTCGATGAAGCATAACTGGATTTCTTTTTTCATTATCAATATCAACATAAGTTGCATCTAATCTTATAGGCATTGAGAAGTCAACCTGAATAGTACCGCATTGCCAGACTCTATTAAGACAATCTTTTAACGAGAATTCTATTTTTGGACCATAAAAAGCACCTTCCCCTGGTTGTAGTCCCCATTTTAGATTCTTATTATCGAGAGCTTTTGTAAGAGCCTCTTCTGATTTATCCCAAATCTCTTCGCTACCTACCCTTTTTTCAGGACGAGTTGATAATTTGATAATGATTTCATCAAAACCAAAAGTTTTATAAACCTCGAAAACAAGATCTATAAAAGTAGATACCTCCTCTTGAATTTGCTCTTCTGTGCAAAATATATGTGCATCATCTTGAGTAAAGTTTCTTACTCTCATTAAGCCGTGTAATGCACCAGATGGCTCATTTCTGTGACAAGAACCAAATTCAGCAAGTCGAATAGGTAAATCCTTATAACTTTTTAAACCTTGATTAAATACTTGAATATGGCATGGACAATTCATTGGTTTAATTGCATAAGTTCGATTTTCTGATGCAGTAGTAAACATATCGTCTCTAAATTTTTCCCAATGACCGGATTTTTCCCAAAGAGATTTATCAACAGCTTGTGGGGTTTTAATTTCTAAATAATTATTTTTTTTAAGTATTCCTCTTATGTATTTTTCCAGTACCTGGTAGATGGTCCATCCATTTGGATGCCAAAAAATCATTCCTGGAGATTCTTCTTGTATATGAAATAGTGCATGTTTTTTACCAAGTTTTCTATGATCTCTTTTTTCTGCTTCTTCAATTCTTGTTAAGTAGTCATTGAGTTCTTTCTCTTTTGCCCATGCAGTTCCATATATTCTCTGTAATGATTCATTATCGCTATTACCCCTCCAATATGAACCTGATAATTTAAGTAACTTAAAGTGTCTCAAATGTCTAGTGTTAGGAACATGTGGCCCTCTACACATGTCGATATATTCTTCATGCTTGTATAAATTGATAAGACCTTCTTCAGGAATTTCTTCAATAATTCTTAATTTAAAAGTCTCATCTCTCTCTTTAAAAGTTTTAATTGCTTCTTCTTTAGAAACTTGCAAAATTTCAACGTCATAGTTTTTTTTGATTAATTTATTAATTCGATTTTCGATTTTTATTAAATCTTCAGGAGTAAATCTATATTCAGAAAAAATATCGTAATAAAAACCATCTTCAATTACAGGCCCAATAGCCATTTTAATATTAGGGTAAATTTGTTTAACTGCATGACCAATAAGGTGAGCAAAGGAGTGTCTTATTATTTCTATACCCTCTTTATCTTTTGATGTGATGATTACAACTTTGGAATCTTTATTTATAGGAATAGTTGCATCAAGAAGAACATCATTTACTTTCCCAGCAATTGTTGCTTTAGCTAATCCAGCTCCGATACTCTCTGCAATTTCTAGGATAGTTACAGATTTTTCGAAAACCTTTTTTGTACCATCAGGCAAAGTAATTATTGGCATAATTTATTTCTCCATTTCAAAGAATCCCAATTTTGATTTAACTCTTTTTAAAGTCTGATTTGCTACATCTTCCGCTTTTCCCCTCCCTTCTTCAAGGATTTTATTTAATTGATATGGATCATTAATTAATAATTTATATTTTTGCTGAATAGGTTCTAGTGAATCAATAAGTTGTTCAGTAATTAATTTTTTAAATGTGCCCCATCCAGTCTCTGAGAATTCCTTTTCACATTGAGAAATTTCTTTACCCGATAATATTGAATAAATCATTAAAAGATTTTTAGATTCTGGCCTCTCAGGGTTATTAAATTCTATTCCAATAGAGCTATCACTTTTTGCCCTTTTTATTTTTTTTGTGATTAGTTCAGGAGGATCTAATAAGTTAATACGACTGTTCTCATTAGGATCACTTTTGCTCATCTTTTTTGAACCATCAATCAAACTCATTATTTTTGACCCATTCTTCATGATTATTGGTTGAGGGATTTTTAAAATATTTTTATCCTTACTAAATCTGGCATTTATTCTTTGTTGTGCAATATCTCTGGCAAGTTCAAGATGTTGTTTTTGATCCTCACCTACTGGTACAAAGTCTGCTTCATATAGAAGAATGTCTGCAGACATTAGGATCGGATAGTCAAATAGTCCAATGGATACATTATTTCCCTGTTGTATGGATTTTTCCTTGAATTGAATCATTCTTTCCATCCAATTTATAGGAGTCATGCAATTTAAAATCCAGCAGAGTTCTGAATGTGCAGAAATATGACTTTGGACAAAAATTGAGCATATATTGGGATCAATCCCACAAGCGACGTATAAAGCCGCAGTAGAGATAGTGTTCTGAGATAATTCTTTTGGATTATATGAAGTTGTGATTGCGTGCAAATCAACTACACATAGAAATGTTTCATATTGCTCTTGAAGCGTAACCCAATTATTTATGGCTCCAAGCCAATTCCCAATATGTAAATCACCAGTAGGTTGAACTCCCGAAAGAATTCTTTTTTTATTTGCCATCCTCTTCAACTTCGCTAGATTGGACCTCTTCAGGTGATGTACTTTTTACAGGCCTTGCAAAAGGGTCAGGTGCTGTTTTTGACTTTTCTTCATGAGGATTTTGTGATTGTCTACTCGGAGAGGAGTTTTTATTATTTTTTGCATATTTTGTGATTGATTCAATTAATTTTTCGTCTTTGATCATTTCGCTAAGTGTTCTAACAGAGAAACCCAAAACTGCAACGGTAGATCTCAATTGAAAGGTCTCTTGTATTGATTTAACAGCTTTCATTTCGTTATCACTTAATCTTATGCGAAATCCTCCTCCATCTCTTCTTCCGCCTGACCTATCTCTGAAATTAGACCTTTCATTGTTAGAACGACCTCTGTAATTTTCTTGTCCAGGATTATTGCTGAAATTTGAATTAGACATCTTGATGTTTCTTAAGTTATTTAAATAGTCTATTAACTTAGCATCTTGTTATGCAATAAGTCTTTCTTAAAAGCTTTAAATTTTTATCTTTTGATTAACGACTTATGAAATTTTGCTTTTCTCATTCACGAGTTGCATTAAAATAATATTAGAAAAATAAAGTACTGTGTTTGATATTAGTAAAGACAACCTTTTAAAGGATTTTATAAAATTTCCAAAAAGAAATCTTTTTATTATTTTATTATTATTAGGTTTTGGGGAATGGTTTGTCAGTGACTTAATTCATTTTGCAGGAGGCTCAATCGGATTCTTTGCGTTGTGTTTGGGTGGGTACTTTTACTTGAAGAATGATAAGCCTAAATTTAATGAGCCAAATAATTTAGATGGTTGGATAAATTTATGTAATGAAGATTTAAATTTTTTTGAAGAACTTGAAGCAAAAAATGAATTAGAAAAAAAGAATTCAAAAAGACAAAAAATACTTGAATCGATTCTTAATAGAAGTGAAAAAGAAAAAATAAGTTGTATTGGACAAAAAGATTATCAGAGTTGCTACTCTATTTTGAAAAGTTATTTTAAAGTAGAGAAGTTTGACTTTGATTTATACAAAAAACTGCCTAAGTACAATTCTTCTCAGATTATTCCAGAAGAAGCTTTGAAGAGTGATGCAATCTTGTATTTTATAAACTTGCCTTTGTCGGCAAATGATTTTTTGTGGCTGGAAAAGTTTCCTAAAAATATGCCAATCTGGTTGGTGGCTTTAACTTTAAACGAAATAGAAGCCAAAAATCAGATAGAAGAGCTTAAGTCTCAAATTTCAAGTAACTTTATAAACAAAATTATTACTTTTGATGTGAATAAGAATGAAATAATAAATATACCTTTTTCGTTAAGAAAGTTTTCCATAAGTTCATCTAAAAATATTGAAAATACAAAAAAAAGGCTATTGAAAGAACTTCATGCTGTCTGGCAATCTGAAATTGAAGGGATAAGAAGAGTGCAATTAAAAGGTATACAAAGAAAAAATCAAATTCTTGTTGCGACAACTGTTTTCTTATCTCCTATCCCATCAATTGATGTTATGGCAATGACAGTACTAAATTCATTAATGATTAAAGAAATTAAATCTATATGGGGCTGTAATTGGTCTCCTGAAATTTTAGATAAAGTATCTAAAGAGATTTTAAGGACTGCAATTGCTCAGGGGGTTATTGAATGGAGTGGACAGACTCTAATTGGCATAACAAAATTACATGGACCAAATTGGATTGTCTCTGGAACATTTCAGGCTGTCAGTGCTGCTTATTTAACAAGAGTAGTATCAAGCTCTTTGGCTGATTTTATGGCAATAACAAAAGGAGTAGAAGAACCTGATTTGGCTTTTATAAAGAAAAATTCTGAGAAAATTGTTGAAAAAGCTTTTGAAAAAGAAAAAATAAATTGGCAAGGATTTATTTCTGATCTTAGAAAACCTATTATGAAACCATCTTTTAGTTCATCTTAAAGAAGGGTGAAGATTAAATATGAGAAAAAATATTATTTTTTTAAGTTTGTTACTTCTACTTTCTCTTGCTTCAGGCTCATGTAAGAGAATACCAGATAAAAATCAAAGTAAAGAAGTAATACTGGCAAGTTTCACTGTTTTGGCTGACATAATTAGCAACATTACAAAAGATGATTTTGTTGTTAGATCAATAACGAAACCTGGAGTTGAAGTTCACGGCTACCAACCAACTCCGAGCGATTTGGTAAATGCCTCTAGTGCTTTTGTTTTTATTGATAATGGATTTGGTTTTGAATTATGGGCTGAAAAATTTGTTTCTAATTTAAAAGTAAAAAGAATTACTGTTGCGGAAGATTTAGATCCTATTTTTATCAGTGAAGATTTCTATAAAGGGAAACCAAATCCTCATGCCTGGATTTCTCCAAAAAGAGGGATCCTATATGTAGATATTCTCGTGGATTCTTTATCGGAATTGAGGCCATCCAAAAGAACATTATTTGAAGAAAATGGAAAAATTTATAAAGATAAACTATCTAAATTAGATAAAGAATTCTCACTTTTTATTAATAACTTAAATAAAGAAAGGAGGTATCTAGTAAGTTGTGAAGGTGCTTTTTCATATTTAACAAAAGATTATGGATTAGAGGAAGTTTATTTGTGGCCAGTTAATGCTGAGAGTCAAATTACTCCCAAAAGAATGACAAGAACAATCTCACTAGTTAAAGAAAAAAATGTCCCATCTGTATTTTGTGAAAGTACTGTAAGTAACGAAACTCAAATGGTTGTTGCAAAGGAAACTGGGGCTAATTTTGGAGGAAATCTTTTTGTTGATTCATTATCCGATGATAGTGGGCCTGCTAGTTCCTATATAAAAATGCTTGAGCATAATTTGGATTTAATTAAAAAAGGGATTTTTTGAATTATGGAATCAATCAATTATCAAAACTTTAGGATTGATGCAGAGAATATTTGCGTAGATTACAACGGTAAAGTGGCGTTGTACGATGCCAATTTAAGATTGAAACCTGGCCAGATTTGTGGGTTAGTAGGGATGAACGGGGCTGGTAAAACAACTTTTTTTAATGCTCTAACTGGCTTTGTGAATATTTCAAAGGGAAAAATTAGAATAAATGGAGAGTCTGTAAGATCTGCTCAAAAAGATCAGACAATTGCTTATGTTCCTCAAAATGAGGGCATTGATAGTCAATTTCCAATAAGTGTTTGGGATGTTGTGATGATGGGAAGATATGGTTCAATGAATATTTTTAGGTGTCCTAGAGAGTCTGATGTTCAGGCGGTTAAAGATGCTATTGAGAGAGTTGATCTTACTGATTATTTGTCTACACCTATTGGTAATTTATCTGGAGGTCAGAGAAAACGAACTTTTTTAGCTAGAGCAATTGCGCAAAGAGCGTCAATATTACTTCTTGATGAGCCTTTTTCAGGAGTTGATATAAGAACTGAGAAACTTATCTCGGAATTATTTATTCAATTTAAAAATGAGGGGAAAACTATATTATTATCAACGCACGATATGATTCATGTCCGTGAATTTTGTGATTTGGTACTTTTAATAAATAAAACTGTTGTAGCTTATGGCGAGACCTCTGAAGTATTTACCCCTGAAAATATTACAACCACTTTTGGAGGGATTTCTCCTGATTTCTTGTTTGGACCTGAATCCTAAATCTTAAATTAAATGGAGCTCTATTCTTTTTTAACTTTAGATACATTCATAAGAGATCCTTTAACTCATGACTTTATGAGAAAAGCACTTCTTATGAGTTCATTAGTTGCAGCTGTTTGTGGTTTTCTATCAAGTTATTTAACTCTTAAAGGATGGGCTTTAATGGGAGATGCAGTTTCACATTCGGTAATGCCTGGTGTTGTGGTCGCGTATGCACTAGGTCTTCCTTTCTCATTAGGGGCATTTATTTTCGGGGTTGGTTCTGTAGCATTGATAGGGTTTATTAAGCAGAAATCTAGAGTTAAAGAAGATACTGTTATAGGTCTTGTATTTACTGGATTTTTCGCTCTTGGAATCGTATTGGTTTCTAAAATTAAAAGTAATATTGATTTGCACTCTATTCTTTTTGGTAGCCCATTAGGAATATCACTTTCAGATGTAAAACAAACTATATTCATTTCTTTATTGGTAGTGATCCTTTTATCAATTTTTAGAAAAGATTTAATGCTTTATTGTTTTGATCCTAGGCATGCAAAAACAGTTGGGATTAACGTATTTTTTCTTCATTATTTACTCCTCACATGCTTGTCTTTGGCAGCTGTTGTGGGCTTGCAGTCTGTTGGAATTATTTTGGTAGTTGCAATGTTGATTACACCAGGTGCTACAGCATATTTACTTACGGATAAATTTGATAATATGACAGTAATTTCGGTATTAAGTGCAATCATCTCAAGCCTGATAGGAATCTATGTTAGTTTTTGGTTTGATCTTGAAACAGGCGGATCAATAGTCTTGGCACAAACTTTTATATTTTTATTTGCTTTTTTATTCGCTCCAAGATATGGGATATTTAAGTTAAAGAAATTATTTGCTGGGTATAAATGATAGTGGTGGAAGAAACTTTAAATAATAAGTGGAATTGGTGGCCATTATTCCCCTTATATCCTTATGGAAAAAAGAAAACAATTTTAAGAGAATTAATTCCTGGTCAAATATGGTCTTTGGAACAAATACAGGGACTATATTATGTGGCGGTTCCAATAAGAATGACTGTAATAAAGGTTGATAATGGATTGATGCTAATAAATCCACTGCCACCGACAAAAGAATTAATAAATGAGTTAGAAAAATTAATTACGATACACGGTAAAGTAAAAACAATAATTCTACCGAGTGCCTCTGGACTAGAACATAAAATCGGACTGCCTGCTCTTTCAAGAATTTTTAAAGATGCAGAAATTTGGCTTTGTCCTGGACAATGGAGTTTCCCCATAAATCTACCATTAGATTTTTTAGGAATTCCATCAAAAAGGTCAAGAATACTTTTTAAAGAAGGTACTCCATATACAAACTCCTTTAAATGGTCTTCATTAGGTCCACTAAATTTAGGACTTGGAAGATATCAGGAGATAAGCTGTTTCCATTATCCTACGAAAACTCTTCACGTAACAGATGCAATAGTTGGAATAGATTCCACACCACCTGAGATATTTAATTTTGATCCAACTCCACTTCTTTTTCATTCTAGAGATAGAGGAGATGAGCCTTTGATTGACTCGATCGAACAAAGAAAAAAAGGATGGAAAAGGCTAGTCTTATTTTCATCTTTTTTGAAACCAGGTAAACTAAATATTCCACCACTAAAAAAAATATTTAAGTATTCATTCAAAAAAAATCTTAGAAATTGGAGATCTCATTTCGGTATTTATCCCTTTTTATGGGACGATGATTGGGAATCCTCTCTTGTTGAAATAATGGGTAAAGATACTCCTAAGATTCAAATTGCACCAGTTTTACAAAAATTAATTTTTCCGCGTTCAAAAGAAGTTTTACTTAATTGGTTAGAGAATATAAAGTCTTTTGAAGGTATGGAATATTTAATTCCAGCTCATTTTTCTGCTCCTATAAAATTTTCAATAGAAGATTGTCAAAAATTAATTGATGAAATTAATTCTCAAAAGTGGGATAAACTTCCCGAGGATAATAAATTTTTGATAGGTCTATATAAAAAGTTGTTTGAACTAGGAATAATTCCTGAAGAAGTAAATCTTTAAAAATTATTATTCTTCAATAGACATGTTTTCATCATTTTTAAGAGTTTGTTCCAGCTCTTTTCTTTGCTCCATTTGTCTTAAGAAATATCCTGTCATCATTGCAGAAGATAATAAATTAGCAATATTGTCTTTTGAAGATGTTATTTTTACATCAAATTGATCTGAAGGTAGCATTCCAAGAAGACCTTGAACATTATGTCTAATAATCTCTTGAATATCTTCACTCGCTGATTTTGCTACTCTTTGCAAAACTTCTGGAGATTGTTTTTGTAAATATTGAATTAAATCATTCTCGTCGTTTGGATCATTATTTTCAGTAGCAAGAAATTCTGGATTAAACATTTCTACAGCTTCAATATATAAAAACCCTACAACATCATGTACCCATTAATCTAAATTATTAAGGGCTGGGATCCGAATAGGTCCAATTTTTTTAAACGGCCAATATCTAAAAATAGCTTTACCAATAACCTTTTCATAAGGTAAAAATCCCCAAATATGTGAGTCCATACTATTATTTCTATTATCTCCCATCACCCATAGTGACTCTTTTGGGACAATAAAAGGCCCTATAGAATAATTAATATTTTTGTCAAAAACGTAATTCTTTTGAGCGATATCATTTAAGTAAAGGTTACCGTCTCTTACTTCTACCTTGTCTCCAGGTATTCCAATTACTCTTTTTATTAGTGCAGTATCTGCTTTATAACCAGCATTAATTAATTCTTCCGGAACGTTAAAAACAACTATTTTATTTTTTAATGTTGAAAGATTTGATTTGGATGTGATTTTGGGAGTTACTTTCTCAACAAGAATTTTATCTTGTATTTGAAGAGTTGGAAGCATTGAACCGGATGGGATCCATCTTGGCTCTATAACCTGCCATCGTATAATTAAAGCTATAGATATCCAGATTAAAAGATTTTTTAAATCCTTTAATATTGAATTTCTTTTTTCTTGAGTTCTAGACATGTTTTATTTAATTCAGTTATAAGGAAAATCCCAAAGCATTTATATAAATTATGACATCATCTATTGAATGCAAAAATTTTCTTAGAAGTTTACAACTTTTGAATCTTCTTATAAAAATAGGAGTTCAAAATTTAATAGTATGTCCTGGTAGTAGATCAGCACCTTTAGCAATAGCTGCGGGAGAATTAAATAAATTAGGGCTAGTAAATATTTTTAATTCAATAGATGAGAGATCTGCTGGATTCCACTCTCTTGGGATTTCTGCTGCATCAGGTAAACTTTCTTTAGTTATTACGACTTCTGGGACTGCTGTAAGTAACTTATTGCCAGCAGCAGTTGAGGCAGATCGATCTTGTAAAGGTATTATATTTCTTACTTCTGATAGACCCTTAAGATTAAAAGATTGTGGCGCTAATCAAACAGTAAATCAAGAAGATTTTTTGAGTTCAGTCTGCAGAAGGGTCTTAAGTACAAATCTAAATGGACTTCATGAAACACCAGAAAATGAAATCTTGAATTTAGTTAGAATTACTGAGAAACAAATTTCAACCTTCCCTGGTCCTATCCATTTAAATATTCCTATTGATAAGCCTTTAGGTATTTCATTTTTGAATAAAAAAAATGTTTTAGAGGTTTTTAAGAGAATTTATTTAAAGAAAAAATATATATTTCAGAAAGTTGAAATAAAGTCTGATAAAAACAAATTCTTAGAAATTTCAAAAAGTTTAAATTTAGATAAATCCGGTATTATTTTGGTAGGTCCCTATCAAGGTTCCATAAATGATTTAACTTCTTTCAATAAATCTTTAGAACGATTACAAGAAATTACTGGTTGGCCTGTATTTGCTGATCCTGTTTCAGGAGTTTATTCTGATTTGAGAGGATTAGTTGTGAACTGGGAATTAGTCTTAAGGAAAAATAAAAATTCAATAAATTGTCATCAACTTTTGAGGCTTGGCCCTATGTCATCCTCAATTGATTTGGAGAAGTTTTTAATAAACTTCGAAGGGATACAAATTCTTATAAAAGAAAAAAATTATAGAAAATTGGACCCTATAAAAAAATCATTTGAATATGATTTTGGGGTATCAAATTTTACTAATCTATTGTTTGAAAAATTATCAATCAACGAAAAAAACAAAAAGCCCCTTACTTCGATGGCTCTAGATCTGATGGAGGAAGGCGAGCAGATTAAAGAAATTTTAAAAGAAAAAATTACCCAGGACAATTCAATTACTGAGTATATGCTTGCAAATCTTGTCCCAAAACTTTGGCCGGCTGAAAATCCTATAATGCTTTCCGCGAGTAGCCCGATTAGAGATTGGCTTACATTTTCTGAGAATGGGACTTTAACAAGAAATTGTTTCAGCTTTAGGGGAGCTTCTGGTATCGATGGTACTTTATCTCTTGCATTAGGTATTTCTAGAATTAAAAATCCTCTACTTCTTGTGACTGGAGATTTGGCTTTTATTCATGATATAAACGGTTGGCTGATTGAAAATTCAATCGATATGAATTTAACAATCCTTCTGATAGATAATAATGGTGGAAATATATTTAATCGTATTTATAAAGAAAATTTAAAAGAAGATGAATTAAAAAAACTTTTTCTCATGCCAAAAGAAATAAAATGGCCAAAACTCGCAGAGGCTTATCAAGTAGACTTTAAAAGTGTGTCAAATTTTAAAAAATTACGAGAGGCATTTGATTGGAGCATTTCTATCCAGAAATCTGTAATAATTAAGGTTGATATTAATCCAGAAAATGAAATTTGTGAAAAAAATACACTGCTAGAAAAAATAATTGGCAGTTAAATTTATCATTTTCTATCTTTGAATAATTAGGTTTCATGAAAGTATTACCTGGTAAAACAACTTTAAATTGGTCAGAGTGCAAATCTTATGAGGATATATTGTTTCACACATCAGATGAGGGAATTGCGAGAATTGCAATTAATCGGCCTGAGAAAAGAAATGCATTTAGGCCACAAACTGTAGATGAACTCATTAACGCATTTAATACCGTAAGAAATGATGAAACTATTGGCGTAGTTCTTTTTACAGGTGCAGGACCTGATAAAAAAGGTATTTATTCTTTTTGCTCTGGAGGTGATCAGAGTGTAAGGGGTGAGAATGGATATAAAAATGATGAAGGGAAGCAGAGATTAAATGTACTTGAACTTCAAAGATTAATAAGAAGTTTGCCTAAAGTGGTTATTGCCTTAGTTCCTGGTTTTGCAATTGGAGGAGGGCAGGTACTACATTTAATTTGTGATCTTAGTATCGCCTCTGAAAATGCAATATTTGGTCAAACAGGTCCAAGAGTTGGTAGCTTTGATGCGGGTTTTGGATCTAGTTATTTGGCAAGACTTGTTGGACAAAGAAAAGCAAAAGAAATTTGGTTTTTATGTAGAAAATATAATTCCAAGGAAGCTCTTAAGATGGGCTTGATAAATGCAATTACAAAGATTGAAGAATTAGAAGCTGAGGGTGTAATCTGGGCTAGAGAGATTTTACGAAATAGTCCAACTGCTATTCGTATTCTTAAAGCCTCATTCAATGCGGAGAATGATGGGATTGCAGGTATTCAAGAATTATCTGGATACACAACTCAATTATTCTATTCGACTGAAGAAGCTCAAGAAGGTAGAGATGCCTTTCTTGAAAAGCGTCCACCAGACTTTTCTGACTATAAGTGGACACCCTAGTTTATTTTTCAAAAGAACTTTTTTAAATAATTATCAATGAGAATTCTTCTTGCCGCTGCTGAATGTGCTCCAATGATCAAAGTTGGAGGTATGGGAGATGTGGTTGGTTCGTTACCTCCATCTTTGATAAAACTTGGTCACGATGTAAGGGTAATAATTCCAGGGTATGGAAAATTATGGAGTCTTTTAGAGGTATCTAATGAACCAGTCTTTAGAGCAAATACGATGGGCACTGATTTCGCAGTATATGAAGCAAAACATCCAATTCATAATTTTGTGATTTACCTCGTGGGTCATCCAACATTTGACTCTGACCAAATATATGGAGGCGAAAATGAGGACTGGCGCTTTACATTTTTTGCTAGTGCTACTGCTGAATTTGCTTGGAATTGTTGGAAGCCTCAAGTTCTTCATTGCCATGATTGGCACACTGGAATGATTCCTGTATGGATGCATCAGGACCCCGAAATTAGTACTGTCTTCACAATTCATAATTTAAAATACCAAGGGCCTTGGAGGTGGAAACTTGAAAAAATGACTTGGTGTCCTTGGTATATGCATGGAGACCACACAATGGCTGCGGCAATGTTGTATGCAGATAGGGTCAATGCTGTTTCTCCGACTTATGCCGATGAAATTAAAACCCATGAATACGGGGAAAGTCTTGAAGGATTACTTAATTATATTTCAGGTAAATTAAGGGGAATTCTTAATGGTATAGATCTTGATGAATGGAATCCAGCCAAAGATCAAGTTTTACCTGCAAAATTCAGTATTAAAAATTTAGAAAATAGAATAGAAAATAAGAAAATTCTGCAGAGAGAAATGGGTCTCGAAGTTAATTCTAAAAAATATCTTTTAGGTATGGTCAGTAGGCTTGTTGATCAGAAAGGGGTTGACTTACTTTTACAAGTTTCAAGAAGACTATTAGCCTATACAGATTCTCAAATTGCTGTTTTAGGGACTGGAGATAGATATTTAGAGTCTGGATTATGGCAACTGGCATTAGATTACCCAGGAAGATTCTCAGTATTTCTTACATACGATGATTCTTTATCAAGGCTTATCTATGGCGGCTCAGATGCATTTCTAATGCCAAGTAGATTTGAACCTTGTGGGATTAGTCAACTCCTCGCTATGAGATATGGCTCTATTCCAATAGTTAGGCGAGTTGGAGGTTTAGTTGATACAGTTTTACCTCATGACCCAGAAAATAATAGTGGTACGGGATTTTGTTTTGATCGCTTTGAGCCTATAGATTTCTATACTTCTTTAGTAAGATCATGGGAAGCCTTTAGGCATAAAGATAGTTGGCAACTACTGCAAAAAAGAGCCATGAGTCAAGAGTTTAGTTGGCAAAGATCAGCTCTTGAATACGAAGTTATGTATAAGGATGTTTGCGGAATAAAAGAACCATCACCAGATGTCGCTGAAGTTGAAAAATTTTCCTACGGACAATCAGCTGATCCATCTTTAAAAAAAAGTATGACTTAATTTTTTAATGAAATTCTCTTTATCAGAATTAAACGATGTTTTAGGGGATATTAGAAATCTGAGCGAGGAGAAAAGAGATTTTTTAAATTTTAATAATATAAGTATTGATAGTAGAACTTTATTAAAAAATGATCTTTTTATAGCTATCAAGGGTAAAAATTTTGATGGACATAGCTTTCTTCCAGAGGTTTTAAATAAAGGAGTTAAATCTGTAGTAATTAAAAAAGGGATGCAGAGATTACTTCCTAGTAATTTTCCTTATTGGGTTGTAAATGACACAACAGAGGCATTTCAAAAATTAGCATTGTTAAAAAGAAAAAAATTAAATATTCCTATTGTTGCAATAACTGGCTCAGTGGGTAAAACAACAACAAAAGAAATGATTGGTGGAGTTTTAAATAAACTTGGAAGTATTAAATTATCTCATGCAAATTTTAATAATGAGATTGGAGTTGGTCTTACTATCCTTGCTACAGATATAGAAGATAAAGTTTTAGTTCTTGAGATGGGGATGAGAGGTCTTGGACAGATCGAGAATTTATCTAAATATAGTGAACCTGATATTGCAGTTATAACTAATATTGGCACAGCTCATATTGGATTATTAGGCTCGAAAAAGAATATTACTCATGCAAAGTGTGAAATTAGTAAATTTTTAAATCCCAAAGGAGTTGTAATAATCCCAGCGAATGATAAACTTCTTGAAGAAATTTTAAAAGAATACTGGAAAGGTAGAGTAATTAAAGTAGAGCTGTTAAATATAGAAAATCAAAAGGAGAATTTTAAGAGAGATGATAATTTGCGAGGATTTTATAATCCTTCGAATAAAACAATTTTAGTCGAAGAAAATACCTGTGAAATTTCATTTGAGGGATTTCATAATGCTTCGAATTTCTTATTTGCTTATGCAGTTGCTAAAGAGTTAGGCATTGATTTTGCAAGTTTTAATAAATTTGATTTTGTAAGTTTAGGTGGAAGAAATAAAATTCTTAAATCAGTAAAAACAACAATATATGATGAATCTTATAATGCTTCGCCAGAGTCAGTGAAAGCATGTATTAAAAACCTGCTTGAAAAACCGAGAAATAAATTTTTCATATTTGGAAGTATGCAAGAATTGGGAAAAGAATCTGAAAAATATCACAAGGAAATATTCAACTTAATAAATAATTCAGATATAAAAAAGTGTCTATTTATTTGTGATAAAAAAAATGAAAAAATTTACACCAATTATCTAAAAGATAAGAAAAAATTCTTAGTTTTAAATCATATTAAAGATGTACCTCATGAGATAAACAAATCTACAAAAAAAGGTGATTCTATTCTTATTAAAGGGAGCAGATGTTGGCAACTTGAAAAAATTATTGAATTAATTAACTAAATTAGGATTTCTTTCTTTCCCAATTTTCTATATTTATTTGCTTAGTTCTTGAGATTGCTAATGAATTATCTTTAGAGTCTTTTGTGATAACTGAACCAGCTCCTGTTGTAACTGATTCCCCGAGATTTATTGGAGCTACAAAAACTGTATTTGCACCAATGCTGGAATTTTTACCAATTTTTGTTTGATGTTTTTTCTGACCATCAAAATTTGCAGTTATAGTACCTGCTCCGATATTTGTAGATCTTCCAATAATAGAATCGCCAATATAACTTAAATGGTTTACTTTAGATTCTTCCTCTAATTGACTATTTTTGATTTCAACAAAATTACCTATTTTGCTAAAGGAAGATATTTTGGAATTAGGTCTTATATGACTGTAGGGACCAATTTTTATATGATCTATTATTTGTGAATCATAAACGGTGGAATTGGAGATTTCACAATTTAATCCCACATTAGAATTCTCAATAAAAGTATTTGGTCCGATAATACAATGACTATTTATTTTTGTATTTCCTCTTATATGTGTATTAGCCTCTATAATTACATCCTTACCAATTTCAGCTTCTTCACTAATTGAACAACTCGCTTTATTTATAAAAGTTACACCATTAAGCATATGCTTTTCCTTAATTGAATTCTGAAAACTTTCCTCGCACTCTGATAATTGAATTCTATTATTAATTCCTTGAAGCTCTCTATTATCTTCTATCTCCAAGCTTAAGGAATTTTTTAGCAAAGATATTGTATCCGTTAAGTAAATCTCTTTTTGATTATTATTGCTTCTCAGGGTATTAATTATTTCTGACAAGTTACCCCAGTTAAAACAGTAAACACCTGCATTTATTAATGGATTTTCTCTTTCCTGATCATTGCAATCTTTTTCTTCAACAATTCTCTCGATAAAATCTCCCTTCAAAAAAACTCTGCCATACCCATAAGGATTTTTTTTCTTAGTGGTTATTAAAGAAACATCTGCATTTTTTGAATCATGTAAATTTAGAAGCTTATTTAGAGTCTCAGGCTTTATGAGAGGCACATCCCCATTAAGCACTAAAAGTTTCCCTTCATTTTTTTTCACTGCTTTACAAAGTACTTGGATAGCATGACCAGTTCCTGATTGGGGATCTTGGATAACAAATTGGATTTTTTTATTATCTGTTATTGACTCTTGTACTTCGTTTGATTTGTGTCCAGTAATTACGAAAATTTGATCAGGATTTAATTCAACACAAGAATCAATTACCCTCTGCAAAAGACTTTTCCCAGAAATTTTATGCAAAACTTTTGGCAATGAGCTTTCCATCCTAGTGCCCTTACCTGCAGCCAATATCGCAACACTTAACATATTTTTTTGAATATATATATAAATCTAACTCTTAAAGGACGACTTCGTCATTCCCCACTTTTTTCTCCATTTCTTTGTAGGTACTAGATTTGAGAATAATTGTTCATCCAATCTTTTTTTTATGATATCGTCTTTAGTTGAGTTTAAATTTGTATCTCTATAAGGAATACTAGCTTTAGTAAGAAGATGCTCCTCTTCCATGACAGATAACTTTTCAAGATTGAGATTAGAGTTCATTTTATTCTTGTCAAATTTTGCTATTGCCACAGTGCCTTGACTCCAAAAAGTTCTTTCATTAAAACTTGGTTTGATAGTAAAAATTTCTAAACCAAGATTTCTTAAAGTTTTTCTTACTGCGGCTGAGGATGAATAGGTTATTAAATAACCCTGAGGATGAAGTTTTTGTGAAACCTTTGATAAAAATTCAATTGTCCAAACTTGTGGACATTTTTGAGGAGAAAAACCGTCTAAATAAATCAGATCGAATTTAATAGCTGCAGGAATAGTATTTATTTTTTCTCTGGCATCACCCCACAACATTCTGCATTTAAAAAATTGATCATCAAAGCTATCATTTAGGTATAAAGAATCCAAAATTTTTTTGACTTTTGGAGCCCATAATTGTTCAAAAGATTGATTCTTGAGGGCATATTCGAGAGGCTTTTTATTAATCTCTAAGGCATACAAATTCAAATAAGACTTTTGTTTAATTAATTCGTTTAATAAAGAGGCAGAATTATATCCTAAACCAAAACATATATCCAAAACATTAAGAGATTTGCCCTTAAATCTTTGCAAATCTGAAGGAGCTGTAAATTTTATTTTTGTTTCTTCAAGTGCTCCCAATAAGCTATGGAAATTTTCTTGAAAAAATACACTCCTTAAAGAGTAACTTCCATCTTCTGTTAAAACTTCTTTGAATTCAGACAAAAGATTTTAGTAAGTCAATTTTGCAAGGTCTTCCCAAAAAGTGGGATAAGAAACGTTAGAAGCATCTGCTCTATTTATCTTCGAGGTTCCTTTGGCAAGAAGTGAAGCTATAGCAAGACTCATTGATACACGATGATCGGTTTCACTATCTACCTCTGCAGAATTAAATTTTGATTGCCCATTAATTATTAGTCCATCCTCTTTCTCTTTTATTACAGCACCGAATTTCCGTAATTGCCTTGCCATAACTTTTAATCTGTCTGTTTCCTTAACTCTTAATTCCTGCGCATCATTAATTTCAGAAACTCCATCACAAAAGCAAGCTGCTACGGTAAGTATAGGAATTTCATCTACAAGTTTTGGGAGTATGTCTCCTTCAATAGTAAATGATCTTAAATTATTTGCAGTTCTAACTTTAATAGATCCAATAGGTTCTCCCGCAACTATTGATTTATCTAAAATCTCATAATTGCAACCCATTAAATCCATAATATTTAAGATTCCTGTTCTTGTAGGGTTTAATCCAACATTCTTAATTAAAACCTCTGAATTTGGCACTATAGACGCGGCAATCATCCAAAAGGATGCAGAGCTAATGTCTCCAGGGACTAATATAGTTTGCCCAATTAAATTTCTTCCTGATTTAACTACTACATTTCTTCCTAATTCCCCTCTAATACTTATATCTGCTCCAAATGCTTTTAACATTCTTTCGGTATGATCCCTTGATGATGCTGGCTCAATAACAGAAGTAGTTCCAGAAGCTTTAAGGCCAGCTAATAATATTGCCGACTTTACTTGAGCACTTGCTACAGGAGTTCCAATAACACATCCTTTAAGTTTATTCCCATCAATTGAAATCGGAGCTTTGTTACCACTTTCTCTCCCAAAAATTTTTCCACCCATCAAAGATAAAGGTTTCCCTACTCTCCCCATTGGCCTTTCATTAAGAGAATTATCCCCAGTTAAGATAAAATTCTTACCTTCTTGACCGGCTAATAAACCCATTAGTAACCTCATAGTGGTTCCTGAATTTCCACAATTGAGAATTGCTTTAGGCTCTTTCAATCCGTTGAGCCCCACGCCTGAAATAGTGAAAGGTTCATCTTTTATTATTTGTGGAATATTTACACCCAATTTCTTTAGACATTCGGCTGTTGAAAGTGGATCCTCAGAATGTAAAAAACCCTCAATAGTGGTTTCACCCTGGGCAATACTTCCAATTATCAGAGCTCTATGGGAAATAGATTTGTCTCCAGGTACTTTTATTTTTCCTCTTAAATTACCTCCACCTTTTATTGTGCGGGTATTATTCATTTTAAAATTAATACTTGATAAGATTTTTTAATCCAAATTAGATTTATATTATCAATAAGTTTGTTTTTTAAAAAAAAATATTCAAAGTAAGTAACTGTTTTCTATAATAAAGCAAATAGAGGATCTGATCATTAATCTTTCTTATTATCATGTCGCAAACGATGTTCCAGATGTAAGTCCAGATATTGCTGTGGTAATTGATGTTTTAAGGGCTACAACCACTATTTCTTGGGCTTTGAAAAATGGGGCTGACTGTATACAAGTTTTTGCAGATTTAGATTTATTGAAAGAATCCGCTATTAAATGGCATTCCGATAAGAGACTAATGATTGGTGAAAGAGGTGGAAAGAAAATTGATGGCTTTGACTTAGGAAATTCTCCTTTATCAGTTACGAAAAAAATTGTTAATGGTAAAAGATTGTTTATGAGCACTACAAATGGAACTAAATCTTTGCAAAAAGTACAACATGCAAAGCATTTATTTGCTATGGCACTGCCGAATAGACGGGCGGTTGCTGAAAAAATTATTTCATTAAGAAGCGAAAATGTTTTAATACTTGGTAGTGGTTGGGAAGGCTCATACTCATTAGAGGACTCTTTAGCGGCTGGTGCACTAGCCTCTTACTTGGAAGATAACTGCGATTGGGAAGTTACTATTGTTAATGATGAATTACAGGCTGCTTTGGCGCTCTGGGATCTATGGAAAAATGATATTTTAAAATGTTTAAAAACAGCAACTCATGGCAAAAGATTGACAAGTCTCGGTGATTATGAGGAGGATTTTAAATGTTGCTCTGAACTTGATTGCTTAGATATTGTTCCTGCTCAAGTTGAAAGAGGTGTGATTCGTGCTTCATGATTTACGAATTTGTTTACAAGGAGTAATTTTTTGACTGATTTTTTAGTAGCTGCATTACAAATTACGAGCACTTCTAATGTTGAAGCTAATTTCGTAGAAGCAGAAGAACAGATCGAATTAGCTGCTAGAAGAGGTGCTGAATTAATTGGTTTACCTGAGAATTTTGCCTTTTTGGGAGAGGATGAAGAAAAACTTAATTTAGCTTCTGAATTGTCAGTGAAATGTACAAATTTTCTCAAAACTATGGCGCAACGATATCAAGTATTCCTTTTGGGAGGAGGATACCCTGTTCCCGCTGGTGATGGTAGTCATACTTTAAATAGGTCAGCACTTTTTGGAAGAGATGGGCAAGTTTTGGCAAAATATGACAAAATTCATTTGTTTGATGTTGATTTGCCAGACGGGAATTTATATAAGGAATCATCTACTATATTATCGGGAGAAAAATATCCCCCAGTTGTAGATATCCCTGGTTTATGTAAAGTGGGATTATCAATTTGTTACGACGTTAGGTTCCCTGAACTTTATAGATATTTGTCTTTGAATGGCGCAGAGTTAATTATGATTCCCGCAGCTTTTACAGCATTTACTGGGAAAGATCACTGGCAAATCTTATTACAAGCACGGGCTATCGAGAATACAGCATATGTAGTCGCTCCAGCTCAAACTGGAATCCATTATGGGAGAAGACAAAGTCATGGTCACGCTATGGTTATAGACCCATGGGGGACTGTTTTGTCTGATGCTGGAAAAACTCAGGGTGCCGCGATAGCCCCAGCTGATAAAGAAAGAGTAAAAAAAATTAGGGAGCAGATGCCAAGTCTTAAGCATCGAAAAAATAAATTATTTTCAAACTAATGTTAAGGTTTTCTAAGAAAAAACTTTTTCGTTTTTTTTCTTTTTTTATATTTTTAAATTATACAACTATTCTCCCAGTTAAATCTTCAAGCTCACTGGCGGCATGGGCTTTAAAGTCCAATGGAATTTTAGAATTAAGAACTAAATCAAATACAAAGCTAAAAGCATACTTCCAGAGGGCTAATCAAACATATGGTGATAGATTCTGGATAGATTTCCCAGGAGAATTAAAAAATCCTAGAAGAATAAAAGGTAATGGTCCAATTAAAGAAATTAGATTAGGTAAACCTAAAATTGGCAGTACGAGACTAGTAATTGAATTTCAGGAAGGAACTTATTTGAACCCTTTGACTTGGCGAATGTTTGGCTTAGATCAAAATAGGTGGAGAATTAAGCTATTTAAACCAAAATATCCATTTACCAAGATAAGTGAAGGATTAGTTGGCCAGAGTGTAGGAAATGTTAAAACAAATCAAAACTCAATTTATCTTAAGAAAAGAGTAAATGATTCCTTTCAATTACCAAAAGTAAAGCAAGGTAAATTTTCTGTTGTTATCGATCCAGGGCATGGAGGACCTGATCCAGGAGCAATAGGTATTAATGGTATAAGAGAAACAGACGTTGTACTTGAGGTCTCTAAAATAGTCCAGAAGTTACTTTCTGATAAAGGTGTCAAAGTAAGGCTTACTAGAAAAAATGAAGTTGATTTGGATTTACCTCCAAGAGTTTCCATCGCAAACAGATTTGATGCCGATATTTTTGTAAGTATTCATGCAAATGCCTCAAGAGGGAAAAGAAAAGATATTAATGGTCTAGAAACCTTTTACTATAGAGGTTGGAGAGGTAGATTACTCGCCAAAAGAATTCAAAAACAAATTCTTAGAGTTTCCCCTGGGAGTCCTGATAGAGGTGTTAAACAGGGTAGATATTATGTGATTAAGAATACAAAAATGCCTGCAGCTCTTGTTGAAATCGGTTTTTTAACAGGAAGGTTAGATGCAAGAAGATTAGAAAAATCTACACATCGTAAAAGAATAGCTTATGCCATCGCAAAAGGCATTCTTGAATATTTTTCCAAAGTAGGGTGAAAATTAGAGTAGGAATTTTTGACAGTGGCATAGGTGGTTTTACTATCCTTAAATCTTTACTAAAAACACGTAAAGATGTTGAAGTTTTTTATTTGGCTGATACAAAAAGAATCCCCTTTGGAAATAAAAATTTTGATGAGATAAGAATCATTGCAAAAGAGATTTGCACCTTTTTTGAAAAAAAGAATTTGGACGCACTTTTAATAGCCTGCAATACTACAAATGCATGTGCACTTGATATCGTAGAAAATCACTTGAAGATCCCATGTTTTGACCTGATAAACTCTGCATCAGAAATAGTTAATAAAAAAATAATCGGTGTGTTGGCAACAAAAACTACAGTCAGATCTTCATATTACAAAAAGGCTATAAATTCTAAAAAAGAGAATTTGCAAATATTTCAACAAGAATGCCCAGAATTTGTCTCAGAAATTGAGAAAGAAAAGCTTGATTTTGGAAAATTAGATTATCTTTCTGATTTGTATCTAAGACCACTATTAAATAAAAATATTGAAGAATTAATACTTGGATGTAGTCATTATCCTTTGATTTATGACTTTTTAAGAAAAAAAATTGACTCAAATATAAAAATTATTGATCCTGCAGAAGCGTTAATAAAAAATTTTAATAAATCTTTTAGTAATCCAAAAACTGACCATTATGAAAGTCTTTCTAACGAAAATATAAAATTCTTTGTTACTTCAAAAAAAGATGAATTTTTCAAAAAAGTAAAATTCTGGCTTGAACTTAATAAAGAAATTAGGTTGGTGAACCTCCGAAGCAATGTTTGATTCTTTAATATATATAAGAGGTCAATCATGAATACAGTAACAGAACTACTACAACCAGTTGAAAATGATCTTGATGATCTTATTCTTGAACTGAAAAATTTAATTGGAGCTGGTCATCCAATTCTTCAAGCCGCGGCAGAGCACCTATTCAGTGCAGGGGGAAAAAGACTAAGACCAGGGATAGTTTTGTTAATTTCAAAAGCTATATCTCCTGAATTTAATCTGAAAAATAAACACAAAAGACTTGCCGAAATAACTGAAATGATACATACAGCATCATTAGTCCATGATGATGTTGTTGATGAAGCTTCTACAAGAAGAGGTGTAGATACTGTTCATAGTAGATTTAATACTAGAGTAGCTGTATTGGCTGGTGATTTTTTATTTGCTCAAGCAAGTTGGCACCTAGCGAATCTCGATAATGTAAACGTAGTTAAATTACTTAGTAGGGTAATAATGGATTTAGCAGAAGGTGAAATCAAACAGAATTTAAATAGATTTGATTCGGCGCAATCATTTTCCAAATACATAAATAAAAGTTACTGTAAAACTGCATCTTTAATAGCTAACAGTTGTAAGGCGGCTGGGGTTCTAAGTGACCTTAATGATGAACAATTAAATTCCCTTTACGAGTTTGGCAAAAATATTGGTCTTGCATTCCAAGTTGTAGATGACATACTTGACTTTACCGGAAACGATAAACAACTCGGAAAGCCAGCTATAAGTGACCTCGCTAGTGGATATCTTACTGCACCAGTTTTATATGCTTTAGAAGAGAATAAGAAATTGTCTGTTCTTATAAATAGAGAACTTGCTGAAGAAAAAGATTTAGATGATGCTCTTAGCATTATTATGAACTCTGATGCAATCGAAAGTTCCAGAAAATTAGCTGAAAATTTTGCAATGCTCTCGAAAGAAGCCATAGTCTGGATTCCTGATTCAGAATACAAAAGAGCATTAATGGCTCTACCAGAATTTGTTCTTGGGCGTATTTATTAAAATTATCAAAAAAATTTTTTCAGCTAAATTAATATTAAAATTTCTGAAAACTCTGAACTTTTAGACTAACTTTATTAAACATAGATTTATTTAATGTCATTAGATAAAAAAAATTCAATCAATAACATCCTTGAAGAAAATAGAGTTTTCCCTCCTTCAAAAGAATTTACAGAAAACTCAAATATTAGATCACACAAAGAATTATTTAATCTAAAAAAACAAGCATTAGATAATCCAATTCAATTTTGGGAATCATTTGGAAGATCTGAGTTGGATTGGTTTGAGCCATTTCAAACTGTACTAGATAGTGATGAGGCTCCTTTTTTTAAGTGGTTTAAGGAAGGCAAACTCAATATTACATATAACTGTTTAGATAGACATATTAAGAGAGGGCTGGGAGAAAAAACTGCACTGATATGGGAAGGTGAACCTGGAGATAGCAAAAAATATACTTACGTAGAACTTCTTAAAGAGGTATGTAAAGCAGCTAATGCACTGAAAACTATTGGAGTTAAAAAAGGAGATTTGGTATGCATTTATATGCCAATGATTCCTGAGGCAATGTTTGCTATGTTAGCTTGTGCAAGAATTGGTGCCCCCCATTCAGTTGTCTTTGGGGGATTTTCTTCAGAGGCTTTAAAAGATAGATTAATTGATGGAAATGCTAAATTTGTTATCACTGCAGATGGTGGTTTCAGAAAAGATAAGGTGGTTGAGCTTAAGAAAGCAGTTGATTTAGCAATTGAAAGCGGAGGTGATGCGGTTGTAGAAAAAGTAGTTGTTGTTCAGAGAACTAAAAAAAATATTTCTATGGTTGAGGATAGAGATTTCTGGTGGCATGAATTATTAAAAAATCAAAAAGATCATTGTGAACCAGAAATAATGAATAGCGAGGATAGACTTTTTATTCTTTATACTTCTGGCTCTACTGGAAAGCCCAAAGGTGTAGTTCACACTACAGGTGGTTACAATCTTTGGTCCCATTTGACATTCAAATGGATTTTTGATTTGAAAGATGACGATATTTACTGGTGTACTGCTGATGTTGGTTGGATTACAGGGCATAGTTACATAGTTTATGGGCCTTTATCTAATGGTGCTACAACCTTAATGTACGAGGGAGTGCCAAGACCCTCAAATTTGGGGGCTTTTTGGGAAATTGTACAAAAATATAAGGTTTCTATTTTTTATACCGCACCAACTGCAATAAGAGCATTTATGAAGTCTGGGCGTGAAATTCCTGATAAATATAATCTTGAGAGCCTTAGGCTTTTGGGCACAGTTGGAGAACCAATTAACCCTGAAGCATGGATATGGTACAAGGATGTTATTGGTAAAGATAAATGCCCTATTGTTGATACTTGGTGGCAAACTGAAACTGGTGGCGTGATGATAAGTCCCTTGCCTGGAGTCGTTGCTACAAAGCCAGGTTCAGCTACTTTCCCTCTGCCAGGAATCGAAGTTGAAATTGTCGATAAGAATGGAGATAAGGTTAAGGAGAACGAGGGTGGCTATTTAATTATTAAGAAACCTTGGCCAGGGATGATGAGAACAATTCACGGAAACTCAGAGAGATATTTGGAGAGTTATTGGGAATATATTTCCTTTAAAGGAGAAAAAAATGTTTATTTTGCTGGAGATGGAGCACGCATTGATGAAGATGGATATATATGGATTATGGGAAGAGTTGATGATGTCATAAGTGTTTCAGGACATCGGTTAGGAACAATGGAAATAGAATCTGCTTTGGTAAGTCATAAATCAGTTGCAGAGTCTGCAGTCGTTGGTAAAAAAGATGATTTAAAAGGTGAAGTTATAGTTGCTTTTGTATCTCTAGAGAAAGACGTGAACGGTTCTTCAGAAATAGTAGAGGAGCTAAAGAAACATGTTGTTAATGAAATTGGAATTATCGCAAAGCCTGAAAAGATTATAATTTCCGACTCTCTTCCGAAAACACGTAGTGGAAAAATTATGAGGAGAATTTTAAGATCTTTGGCTGCTGGAGAAAAAATTAGCGGTGATATAAGCACTCTTGAAGATAGTTCTGTTTTAGAAAAGCTGAAAGAATTATCCTAATCAGATTTATCAATTAAATTAGAAATTTTTTTTATAGTATTTCTTTTGAATTCATCATCGGCCCAGTCTCCTAAAAAATTTTCTCTTAGCCCTGCGCTTGCAATAATAGTGTGTGTACCTTTTAACATTACCCCCTTAGAATCATCCTCTTTTCTCGCTTTCAGACAAGAAAATAATTCATCTGTTTGATCTAATTCGTCTGAGTTGAATTTTATTAGGAAGTTATTTTTTTGATTATATGTTTTTTCAATTAATCGCAAAGTTCTTTCAGGGCTTGGGCTAAATTCACTGCTGAATTCTAATTTTTGAGAAATTTGTTTCAATAATGGAATAGATTTGTTAGCACTGAAGTTATTAAAACTTATTGAGATGAATTTTTCGCAATTTCTTCCACCATCAGGGGATATTAAATGAAGTTTGCAACCCAGGCTATGCCCAATTCTTATTGAAGGAATTGATGCTCCTATTCTCTTGGATAAAGATATTCGGCAATTCTTGAAATCCCTCCATGCTTTAATAGCAAGTTGTTGGTGATCGAATTGTGGAGTGTATTTATATGCATGTACAGCATAGTTTTTATTAATTAAACTCTCTATGAATCTTCTATAAGTTAAATCTGGTTTAGAAGCTAGATAACTTCCACCAATAAATTCCACAATTTTTTTTGGATTTGAAGGCCAATAACAAAAATTATTAAATTGATATTTTGTAAAAGTCATCTTTCATAAACTAAAAATGTTTCAAAAATTATTTTTAATCATGTTTTTTAATTTATATTAATTTAAGAGAAATTTTTATTAAATGCGTCAAGATAAATGAAAGTGTTTTCAGCTAATTGGATCTATCTAACAAAAAAGAATTAAATCAATTGGATATTCTTCAGGATCAAGTTATCAGTTATACCTCTGAAGAGAGAGTAGCTAATCAAAATAAAAAAATTGAAAAAATTTTAATTCTTGATACTGAAACAACAGGTTTAGATGAAAATAAAGATGAAGTGATAGAGATAGGTTGTATTTTGTTTGATGTATCTTTTAAGTGCGTGCTTTCACAAGTTTCATTTTTATTACCAGTTAATAATAATGAAGCCGAACACGTTAATGGTATATCTGCCGAAGTAACTAATATCTCTCAACCATGGGAAGATGGATTGAATTTCTTTCTGAAACTTGTTGATTGTTCGGATTTCATTGTCGCGCATAATGTAGATTTTGATAAGAAATGGTTTGGTAAAGGAAGATTACCTAAACTCAATAAAAAATGGATATGCAGTTTGGAGGATATTAATTGGTCTTTTCAAAAATCACTAAAAAATAGACCCTCAGTAACTGATCTGGCTTTATCTTTTTCAATACCAGTTTGGAATTTACATAGAGCTTTATCTGATTGCTATTACATATCTGAGGTCTTCAAAAAATGCAATAATTTAGAGGAACTTTTACTTAAAGCTACCGAACCGAGGTTTTTATACAAGGCGCTTATTAGTTACGAAGATAGATCTTTAGCTAAAAATGCTGGGTTCAGATGGAATAGTCCTGTGCAAGGAGCTTGGTCAAGAAAATTAACTACTGATGAGGCAAAAAATCTTGATTTTAAAGTAGAGATTTTGAATTAATATTCAATAAATTTTTGACTAAGAAAATATCTAGTGCATCTTACAGGGCATCCATTTTTTACCCATTTTATGTGCCCCAATACACCCGTATTTTGAGGCAGCCTTTTCAGCTTCTTGTTTAGTGTTAAATAGATCTGACATCATATTTTCTTTGCTTGAATTTGAAATTTGTTTGGAATGATTATGATGATTGTTTTGAGAATTAGGTGAATACTCCCATATTCCCATCGTAGTTACCCCAGCAGAGATGATTCCCATCCCAACTACTGATAAATTGACTATCCCCATTGCTACTGCACCAAAAGAGAATACACCCATTGGAACTACTCCAATACTTATAACTCCCATTGGTACTATTCCTACCGAAACTATACCGAGAGGTGCTATTCCAAAAGCAATTTTTTTTGGTTTTGTACCGCAATGTTGATTCTCTTTATTTTTATTTATTTCCAATAGTTTTTCTAAATGTTAAATTAAAATTGTCTCACAAAACAATTAATTAAAGATTAATTCCTACTTGAATTAAAAATTTTGAATTATTTTCTAAAACTTTGAATAACTTAAAAAATCTTAGAGGAACGGTAGATTTGCTGCCTGATCAATTAATAAAGTGGCAAAACGTTGAGAAAATTGTATTAGAGCAGCTTGCAAGAGCATCTATCAATGAAATAAGAACACCAATACTAGAAATGACAGAATTATTTATAAGAGGAATTGGTGAAGGAACAGATGTCGTCAGTAAGGAAATGTATACATTTATTGATAGAGGGGAGAGATCTTGCACTCTTAGGCCTGAAGGAACCGCCTCCGTTGCACGTGCATTAATACAAAATGGAATGTTGTCTAATAATCCTCTTCAAAAACTTTGGTACATGGGCCCTATGTTTCGATATGAAAGACCTCAAGCAGGTAGGCAAAGACAGTTTCATCAGTTAGGTGTTGAGTTTATAGGACACGATACAGTTAGAAGTGATGTTGAAATAATTGCTTTAGCTTGGGATATTTTAGGTAAATTAGGAATAAAAGAACTCAATCTTGAAATAAATACTTTGGGAGATCTTCACGATAGATTAAATTTTCAAAAATCCTTTTTAAAGTGGCTAGAAATAAATAAAAATTCTCTAGATTTAGATTCTCAGAACAGGATTACTAAAAATCCCTTAAGGATTTTGGACTCTAAGAATATTCAAACACAAAAAGCTCTAGAGAATGCCCCAAGATTATTTAATTTTTTATCTGAAAAAAGTCATAAAAGGTATTCAAACTTAAAGAAAAGTTTAGAGATTTTAAAAATACCTTATTTAGAAAATTTTAATCTTGTAAGAGGTTTAGATTACTATACCCATACAGCTTTTGAAATTACTAGTGGGGCTCTTGGCTCTCAAGCTACAGTTTGCGGAGGAGGGAGATACGACGATTTAATAAAACAAATGGGAGGACCTAACACTCCTGCAATTGGTTTCGCTATTGGTTTAGAAAGATTAATTTTACTCGCAGGAAAAGAGCTTGAAATTCCAAGAAATACTGATATTTATATCATTAATCAAGGCTTAATTGCTGAATCATTAGCAATGGATTTATCTAGAAAATTAAGAAATTACGATTTGTTAGTTGAATTAGATTTAAGCGGAGCCTCATTTTCTAAACAATTTAAAAAGGCAAATAAACTTAAATCTAAAAGTATTATTGTTATTGGTGATGATGAGGCAATTAATGGGGAGTTTATTATAAGACTCTTTGATCAATCAGGTAATGGGAATGAAGAGGAAGTTATATCTTTTGAGAATGATATTAAACTAGAAAATTGGATAAAAAATAACTTAGTCTTAAAGTGATGTTATTGAAGATAGTGATAGTTTTTATTTTTATATTAATTTTATTTTTTTTTATAAATTTCATAAAATTTATTAGGAAAAATAAAGTTTTAAGTTCTAAAAAGTTATCAACACTTAACAAGAGGAATTTAAATAAATGGATGAATTTAACAAAAAAAGAAAGATATAACTTATCAAAACAAGAATCTATCAATTATTTAAATAAAAGAAAAGTTTTACTTGAAGAAATTAGAAATGAATATAAAAAAATTTCTAAAGGAAAATCAAAAAATACTTAATTAGAAATTAATTTTGGACAATTTCTGGACTTCTAAAAAACCCATAAATGGATTGAGACATTTTGTTTTAATAAATGAGACGAGGGAAAATGGAAAAATTATTTTTTTGATGGTTTCTGTACTCGATTCTGAAATTAATTTAAAAATTACCTTCGAAGAATTAATAAATAGTGGAAATTGGAATGAAGGCTGGATAAATCTTCCCAAGCTTGAATCGATTTCCGAAGAATATACTAATTTTAAATCCAGCAAGAAATTAATAGGAATCGATGAGATATTTGTTAATGAGGATTCTTCATTTAATATTTCTTAATTTGATACAAATCTTTTAAATTACTTTTCTATGCAAATACTAGGCTTCTTATCATTTAATAATTATTTAAAAGTTTTACCCCTTTCAAAAAAATAAAATTAACGTTATTAAGGATTAATAATATTTACTTAATTCAATGTTAGGGGAAATATGGAGCTCATCAGAGTTGACTGCTAAAAAATTAGGAATAACTGAATTTAAACTTTCTTTGTTACGAGAAAATGGAATACTCAAGCCTGGAATTCATTGGAAAAGCTCTCCTCTCGGTCAGAAAAAACCTTGGAAGCCCAAAGCACTTTACAATATAAAAACGTGCAGAAATGTGATTAAAAACTTTTATTTGGAGGAAAATGATAGTATCGCAGCCTAAAAATTTTATTTTTACGATAATTTTGCAAGATATATAAAGTCCCTATTCAATAAGACTCTCGTCCTTACAATCAATTAGGCTGTTTTGCAAAGTTGGATATAAATTAATCATCTTTATGTATTGTTGTGATTTTCTGTAGGATTTTGCAGCCTTTTTGTAATGAACTTCCGATTTCATTTCTAGTGAAATTTTTCTAGAAGAATCTTGAGAAGTAGTCATAATATTAGAAGTCTTATCCCCTTTTTAATAATTGTTTGCTAACTAGGCAATAAACGGGACGATTTAATGAAACAAAACATAATTTAATGTCAGCAAAAAGAAATTTATCAAAAAATAATTTACTATGGAACACTTAATGTTTTTTTTTAAATCGCTTCTCTAGCAGTAACTTTACTTTGTAAAACTACCTTCTTGTGTAATTATTTGTTTTAGTAAATTCTTTGATTTGATTTTGCATAGGATTACTAATTTTTACAATTTTGTTGTGAATTAAACTGTTTGATGAAATTTAAAGTATTCTCAAAACGTTTAAGCTAATCAATTCCTAAATGCAAACCTATGGAAATCCAGATACCACTTATGGTTGGTGGGCTGGTAATTCAGGTGTAGCAAATCGCTCAGGAAAATTTATCGCTGCTCATGTAGCTCATGCAGGATTAATTGTTTTCTGGGCTGGTGCTTTCACCCTTTTTGAACTTTCACGATTCGACCCTAGCGTCCCAATGGGTCATCAACCTTTAATTGTTCTTCCTCACCTAGCAACTCTTGGAATAGGGTTTGATGCCAACGGTGTAGCGATGGGAGATACTAAACCTGTTCTTGCGATAGCAATTGTTCACTTAGTTTCTTCTATGGTTTTAGCTGCTGGAGGACTTTTACATTCTTTACTTCTTCCTGGAAATTTAGAAGATTCAGATATTGCCAGAGCAAGAAAATTCAATATTGAATGGGATAATCCAGACAAATTGACTTTTATTCTTGGACATCATCTACTTTTCTTAGGATTTGCAGTTATTGCTTTCGTTGAGTGGGCCAGAGTTCATGGAATTTACGATCCAGCTATTGGTGCTGTAAGACAAGTTGAATATGAACTAAATTTAGCAAAAATTTGGAATCATCAAGCTGACTTCTTGACTATTGATAGTCTTGAAGAGGTAATGGGTGGTCATGCTTTCCTAGCTTTTGTTGAGATCACAGGTGGTGCTTGGCATATTGCTACAAAACAGGTGGGCGAATACACAAAATTCAAAGGTAAAGGTCTTCTATCTGCTGAAGCAGTTCTATCTTGGTCTCTAGCAGGTATAGGTTGGATGGCTATTATTGCGGCTTTCTGGAGTGCAGCTAATACAACTGTTTATCCTGTTGAATACTTTGGTGAACCACTACAGTTAAAGTTTAGTATTTCTCCTTATTGGGTTGATACTGTTGATCTTCCTGACGGTGAATTTACATCAAGGGCATGGTTAGCAAATGTTCACTACTACTTTGGTTTCTTCTTTATTCAAGGTCATTTATGGCATGCTCTTAGAGCATTAGGCTTTGATTTCAAGAGAGTTACCAATGCTATTAGTAATATCGATAGTGCGACAATTACTCTTAAAGATTAAATCTTTAATAACTCAATAATTAAAAAGGCCCTTCAAAGGGCCTTTTTTATTTGAAATAAATTGTTTATTAATTTAAATTTATAGAGAAATAGGTTTTGCGTTCATTGAATATTTTTTCAGATTCTCTACTAATAAGTTTTTTAGGATTCATAACGATATTTTTTTTATTGATTTTTGGTAAAAAACTAAAACTTGCTGTTCAACTTGAAAGGTTTGGATTGCCAATAGCTGTTATCTCTGGCATCGCAGGATTGTTAATAGGTCCATTCGGCTTTATACATTTTTTGTCACAAGAGACAATAAATGTTTGGAGTAAATTTCCTACTCCTCTTTTAGCATTAGTCTTTGCAACATTAATGATGGGAAGACCTATACCAAATATAAACGGTTTAGTTAAACCAATATTCAATCAATTTCTGCTTGCACTTTCTTTGGGTTTTGGACAATTTTTAGTTGGAGGTTTATTGGTTAAATATTTGTTGCCTCCATCTATGAATACTAATCCTCTAATGGGATGTTTGATAGAGGTTGGTTTCGAGGGGGGGCATGGAGCTGCATCTATAATTGGTGAGAGTTTTGATAGATTAGGGTTCCCTAGTGGTCTAGATCTTGGACTGGCTATGGCAACAATGGGTCTCTTATCATCTTCATTACTAGGAAGTGTATTTATATTTATTGGGAGGACTTTAGGTCTTTCAGATACTGAGGTAATTTCTGAAAAAAAAGATAACCAAAATTTAAATGCTGATAAAGGAATTTTTGCGGATTTAAGAATTTTGATAATCAATCTTGGATTCTCTGGCCTTGCAATTTCTTTCGGTGTTCTGTTACTAAAATTTTTAAAATATATCTCAAGTTTTTTTGGTGATTTTTCTAAAGAAATTATCTTTTCACTCCCAGCATTTCCTTTTATTCTTATTGGATCACTCCTTTTAAGATATATTTTAGAAAAAACCAATAATACAGAATTGATTTCAAATATTTTGCAAAGGGAGATAGGGATTTTATCTACAGACTTATTGATTTTTACAGCGATGGCAAGCTTAGATATTGCAGTTGTTTTTGAAAATTGGATAATAATTTTAGTTTTTACTATTTTTGGTTTATTTTGGAATTTGATTTGTATTGCTTATTTCGCCTTCTTTATATTTGACGATTACTGGTTTGAAAAGAGTTTAATAGAGTTTGGTAATTCTACGGGTGTAGTTGCTTCTGGATTACTTCTCTTAAGACTTGCGGATCCCAAAAATATTTCTAGAACTCTACCAATTTTCACATCAAAACAGCTATTTGCACAGTTAATTCTCTCAGGTGGACTGTTTACAGTTTTGGCACCATTAATGATATCTAAAATCGGAATTGATTATTGGACAGAAATTTGTGCTGTTATTACATTTGCAATTCTCCTTGTTGCATTGATTTTTAATAAAGGAGAAATGATAAAATTTTTAAAATAACTCTAGAATGTATTCAGATTCAGTTTGTTTTAATGTCATTTACTTCTTACGATATTCCACCTCAAGAAAATAAAGGAAAGTGGTTTAGAAGTCATCTACTTGGCAGGGAAATAGAACTGGGTGAATTGTATAGTCTTGGATCAAACGATTTGGATTTGCTTATGGCTGAGACTGCAGAAATAAGAAGTGACCTTGATTTTAAAGAAAAGAATATTGGAAAATTTAGGACAGCAGGATATTTTTTGGAGTTAGCAAGGATAATTGAGAAAAGGAAGCTATTAGAGGGCTAATCAGAAGGGAAATAATTCTTTTTAGAATTTGGGTCCCATAATTCGTATTTATACATTAAAGTTTTAAATTTTATATTGTTTTCAAATGAATCTAACCAGCTCTTTATTGAGGGCTCCAAATAATTTGTTCTTTTTTGACTTTCACAAGCGATTTTAAACTGTCTTACAAAAGGCCAAATAGACCAATCAGCGATTGTGGGGTTCTCTCCAAAAAAGAATTTTTTTTCTGTAAGAAGTTCGTTCCATTTCTTGATAAATTTAATTGCTTTTGAGAAATGAAATTCTTCATTACTATTTTGATATCTTGTGGCATATTTAAATCGATCTAAATGATATTTGAATTCCTTATCGTTTTCATTAATTATTTCAAAAATATCATCCTTTTTGTTCTCAGGGAAATAAATTAATTTGATATTTTTCTTTTTTGACTCTGTGAGAGCCCATAGGATGATTTCAAGACTTTCTTGAATAACTTCACTATTTTTTTTTATAAGTATTGGAACAGTTTTCGTCTTTGAATTATTTAAAAAATCTAGAGGTTTATTTTTTAAATCAATTTCTCTTATCTCTACTTTTATATCGCAAATTAACAGGGCCCATCTTGCACGAATTGCATATGGACATCTTCGAAATGAATATAAAATATCGTTTTTCATATTGTAAAAACTTTTAATTTCCCTAATTCTTTTAGTATTATTTAAGTAGGAATAGTTTTAATTTTACAACGCAAATGTCGGGATATGTTTATCTTATTAGAGTAGGAGACCTTTATAGGATTGGGAAAACGGATAATCTTGACAAGAAAATTAAGAAATTAAAGCCAGATGAATTATTAACATCAATTATGACAAAGGAGCCAGAAACTCTTGAAGCAAGATTACTAAGAAAATATAAGTCGCAAAGAATTCCTGAAACTGGTTATTTAAAGCTTTCTAAAAGACAAATTAGAGAATGTAAAAAGCAATTTGAATTAAAGGGTAGCTTACCTCACACTTTAGATGCTGAAGTTTCAATAACTCTATTTGCATCTTTTATATTATTTTCATTAAGTTCCTTTATTCTTAATTATTTAAATTTTGGATTTGTAAAATCTATATCTTATTCTTTCGGAATGGCATCTCTACCAATGGTTATATTATTTATTACAGGTAGTTTTGGCGGATACTTTTCTGAAGATTTATCTCTTTTTTCATTGTTAACTAATCGAATAAAAGGATTATTTATTGCAATTGCAATGCTTTCAATGGCTTACTTAATTTTCAATTTAGGTTGAAATTTCATAATTACAATTTAAGGCAATTTCAAATGGAACTGATTGGGTAGGTAACTTAAGAATAGTTGAGCATATTTCAGCAATATCTTCAGGTTGTGTCATGCTTGATTTGTTTAAGGAAGATATATTTTGGGCCATTTTTGTATTAACCCAGCTTGGGCAAATTGCTGAAACCCTTATATTTTTATCCCAACCTTTATTTTTCATCGTTTGGCATAATCCCATCAAAGCAAACTTTGAAGAAGAATAAGCGGCTAAATCACCTTTAGATCTTTTCCCACTCATTGAAACTAAAACAATAATTCTTCCTCTGGCTGAGTCACATAAATGATCCCAAGAAAGCCTACATAAATTCCAAATTGCCAAGAAATTGATATTTAATGTATTTAAAATATCTTCTTCATCACCATCTTTGTATAAGAAAGGAACTTTTGATAATACTCCAGAGCAATTTATTACTGAATCAAATCCTCCAAATTCATCTACGGTATTCTTTATCCAATTTTCGGCTGTAATTTTTTTTAATGCATCATAGTGGTTAATTATAATTTTCCCATCTGGCCATTTTTTTGGATCAATAGCGCTTCCTTTTAATGATTCTAAATCTCTTATGCCAACACTAATTCTATTACCTTCTTTTAATTCCTTGTGTGCAATATTTAGTCCAATACCTCTACTTGCTCCACTTATTAATATGGTTCTCATTTTTAAACTATATATTTGGAAATATTATCCTAAGTAACATTTTAAATTCTCTACCATGCATAATCATAAGACCTTTCTTTACACTCCATGGAGCCTTTATAAACATAACGCACATCGCATATACAATCTCTTTTAAAGAAAGAGTATCAGTTAGAAAACCATACCATTGATTTTTAGGTAGTTGGAAAAAACTGCCAAAAAATTCTCTCAATAGTTTCTCGTCAAACCTCATGAGTTTTTCTAATCCAAATTGGTAAAGTGATTTCTTCCTAATTAATTCTTTTGACCATAAAGTTTCCCAACCTTTTCTAGCAATATGATAGGTGCTTAGATTTTTGTTTTTAATTGCTTCTGAGACTGCCTTAGCTACAAGTGGAGCTCTTCTTAAAACATTACCAATTAAATATCCAGATGCAGGATGTACCATTGAAGCAGCACCACCATATCCAAGTATTTGTTGCTTGAAATCTGGGATTGGCATGTTCATAGGGAGAAATAAGCCAAGCTCTTCATGTTGCATGCTTGTAATAGATATATTTCGATAAGAAAGTCTCTTCTCTAGTCTCTCTTTTAGATTTTCCATTGTTAGAGGATTTACTAAACCAAGAGAGGTCTCTTCAAGAAAATACTTACCATCCCCCATATCCATGGCATAAAGAAAAGTTGGCGGTTCTTTTTTTTGCTCATGGTTAAGATGGTCATTTCTATAGTCCATTAAAACAAACTGCCCTTTCTTAAGTGGAGGTTTACTAAAATTTCCTACTATTCCATAACAAGTTTGGACTGCTAAGGGACCACATGATTTTAATTTAAGAAAAACAGGATCATATCCTGTCGCATCTACTACTAATCTTGCAGAGTAAGTCTTACCATCTTTTGTAGTTACTGTACTTTTGTATTTTTCAAAATTTATTTTGTTTGCAAAGCCTTGATGCCATTTAATAAGAGACTTATTGCATTCATTAAACCAATAATTGTGGAGTTTCTTCTTATCAAATAGTCCATAATCTAGTGAATGTTCCGTGGCTTTATTCTCGTCGTCCTGTTCTTCTAAAGCACCATGTCCAAAAAAACTTACAGTATTCTTCCATCTATATTCAAGTAAATCTTGAAGCCCTAGTTGATCAACTTCCTTTCCCCAAATGCCATATGTGTTAGGCCAAGGCTCATCTGGTCCATTTGGAGAAAGCACTTCAACATCTAATTTTTCCTTCCCTAAAGCTGAGGCAATTGCCATACCTGCAGGCCCTGCACCCAAAACAAGAACATCTGGCATATTTTCTTTTGACATTAAATATAAATCTTATGATTGAAGAAATTTATGGAACAAATAATAACTTCTGCTAATAGGATTATATATTCCATCCAATACTTGTAATGAGAGTAGGTTAATAATAATCAAATTACTCAAATACTAGTGACTAAGTTTTCAGTGTTTTAACAATAATTTATAAGATTACAAAATAAATAAAACTTTATTTATTTTTTTATCATAAAAATAATATAGAAATTTAAATGATTAAAAATAAAAATATTTTAATTACTGGAGGTAATTCAGGAATAGGTTTTTTTTCCATTATTAATTTACTAAAGACGAAAAATATTTTATATGTCGTAATAAAAAACGAATTTAGAAAGAATGAATTTCTAAAAAAAATTGAGAAATATTTTGATAAAAATTTCCTTAATAAATTTTTAAATATTATTGAAAATTGTGATCTTTCAGATCTAGAAAATATTAAAAAAATTAAAGATTACTTTATTAGTAAAAAGATTTTTTTAGATGTTGTTGTTTTAAATGCAGGATTACAATATACAGGCTCTTTTTACCCTAAAGTATCGAAACAAGGCATAGAACTAACTTTTGCGGTAAATCATCTTGCACATTTTTACTTGGTAAATGTCCTTAAAGATTTTATTAAAGATAAAGAAGAATCTAGAATCATTATTACTTCATCGGATGTTCACGACCCCAAAAGTTCAGGTGGCAATATAGGAAAGAAAGCAGGACTTAATAATTTAGTTGATTTTAGGGAAAAAGTAACTGGGCAATTTTTAGATTTTAATGCTGATGAAGCTTACAAAAATAGTAAGTTATGTAATATTTTGTTTGCTAAAGAACTTCAAAAAAAATTAAAACTGTCCTCCAGTAAAATTTCTGTAATTACTTGGGCCCCTGGTCTCGTAATACCAAATGATGATTTGGGTTTTTTTAGATACAGTAAACGTTTTAATCACTTTGGATATTTAATTTTTTCTAAAGCTGCAAAAAATATTTTAGGAATTTCTGAAAGTATAGAAAATGCTGGAAAGATTCTTTCTAAGATTGTCCTGGATTCAAATTTAAATGATATTGGTTTTATACATTTAAGTAATAAACTTATATCTTTTAAAAAACATAAATTAGTTGAAAGTAGTGTTAGTAATGAAGCAAATAGCGCTGAATTGGCTTCAAAACTCTGGATTTTAAGTGAAGAGATTTGCAGATCATTTGGCTTTGTTACTTTCAATATTTAGGGTTTGTGTTGGGAATGCAAACTCAATATTATTAATTGCGAATTGCTCAATTATTTTTAAATTTATAGATTGTTGAGCTTCCATCGCAGCAAGATAATTATTTGTTGGTATGTAATAAACAAGTTCGAAATTAAGACTGAAGTCACCAAATTCTGTGAAATGACATCTATCAAAAGACGCATCTTTTGTCTCTTCAACAATTTTTTTTATTATTATTGGAATCAATTTCATAAGTTTTGGAGAGGTTTCATAAACAACTCCTAAGTTATGCACTAACCTTCTTTTTTCCATTTGTGCGTAATTTGAAATTATTCCATTTGTAAGGGCGCTGTTGCTCATTACTATTACTTCTCCATTGATACTTCTTATTCTTGAGGATCTTACCCCGACCCTCTCAACCATTCCAAGGACGCCGTCGGATTTTATAAACTCACCTTTTTGAAAAGGTTTATCAAGCAAAATTGTTATGTATTCAAAAAACTCCTGAACTGGGTCTTTCAAAGCTAATCCTGCTCCAATACCCCCTGCACTGAGTAAAGCCCAAATAGCAGTCATTTGCACACCTATATTTTGTAAGAAAAAGATTGAACCAATAGTCCATGTTAATGCTTTTATTAAAGGAGTAAGTGAAGATATCATTGAACTGATTGAGGAATCATTTATTTTCGATGTCGATTCTGTTAAGGATCTGATTAAGACTTTGTTGAGAGCTTTTATTATTATTATCAATATAAATAATTTCAGAATATTCAATGATACAGAGATAAAAGTTATTTCATCAGCAAAAAAATAGTCAATTGAAAAATAAAATGAGAGAAGAAAACCTATAGGTTTAATAATTCCAGAAATGACCTCAAAAATAAAATCATCAAAATTTGTTTTTGTACGTTTGGAGATCTTTTTGAAGAATATTTTTGAAAGTTTGGAAATTATTATCGACAATAAAATTCCAATAAAAAAAATAGATATTGCAAGAAGGATGTTTTCAGTAACAAATTGCATATTCAAATAGAAATTAAAAGTTTATCTTTAATAAAATTTTAAATTATCTCTAGGTAACAAACCAGTCTTGATATTTCTTTATCTAATTATTATATTTCTAATTTCTTTAAATTCTTTTCTATCTGCAGTTTTGCATAATTCAAAAATTATTGATTCAGTAGTAGTTAAGATCGCCCCCTTCTGAATCATTCTCTGCAATGCTATTTCATGATCGACCCTATTTCGACTGCTCATAGCATCTGATACGAGAATAACTTCAAATCCTTTTTGTAAACAATCTAAGGCTGTTTGTTGAATACAAATATGTGTTTCGATACCACAAACTATCAAATTTGTAATTTTCTTATTTTTAAGTTCTTCTAAAAATTCTTTTATGTTAGCTAAACTAAATTCCATTTTCTCAATTTTTTTAAATCCATTTTTGGGCAATAATTCAGGTATCGTTGCACCCAATTTGGATGGGTTCTGTTCAGATAAAAAAATGTTTTCTTCTAAAATTTGGTAGGCATCTATTAGCTTTTTGATGTTTTTGGTTATTGAATCCTTTTTAAATATTGCTCTTATAATTTTTTCCTGAACATCTATGATTAGTAAAGCACTTACTTTTGATGATAGTTTGTCAGAAGATTTTTCATGCCCCTTCATCATTTCTATTTAAAGATATATTCAACATAGTATTTTGAACAACTTTAGTAAACATTTTAAATCAAAAAGTTGTTTTACTCTCATCTAGAGTTATTATTGAGAATAGCCGTGGGTTAATTGTTGTCATTATCCTCTCAATACAATTTCATCACATCTCCTCTTGGAGATGGTTTACATAAAGATGGAAAGAGGTTAACTCCTCAAAGGCTTAAGGTTCTTAATTTATTTGAAAATATTGGTTCTGGAAAGCATCTTAGTGCTGAAGAGGTGCATGAAAAGTTAGTTAAATCAAGCTCTAAAGTTTCACTTGCAACAATTTATAGAACTTTAAGACTTTTAGTGCAAATGGGTTTGCTTCATGAATTAGAACTAAGTGAGGGCGGACACAGATATGAGTTGCTTAGTAATGACACTCCTGATCATCATCATTTAATTTGTATTAGGTGTGGCAGAACAGAAGAATTCGAAAATGAAGAAGTTTTAGAAGCAGGCAAAGTTGCAGCAAAAATAAATGGGTTTAAATTAATTGAATCATCTTTAAACGTAAGAGCTATATGTCCTAATTGCATTTAGCAGATTTTAACTTAAAGTCCCCCCGCAACTTGATCCTGCACCTGCAGTACAAGCAAAACAATGTTCTTTTACAGCTACCCTGTAGTCAAAAGTAAATGACTCATCCAATAGATCAAATATTGTCTTTGGTCCATTATTATTATCTCGGAAATTTATTTGTTGATTGAAGTCACAATCATAAATTTCTCCAAGCCAATTTACACTGATAGTGTTTTTGCACATAAGATTTTCTAAATTATTTTCATTAAAATTTTCTTTGAGTAATTTGTAATAAATATTTAGTTTATCTTCTCTTCTTAGAGATTCTTCATATCTATTTATTGGCATATTAGTTATTGTATATAAGTTATTAAAGACAATATTATATTTTTCGAAGAGTATTTTCTTATAATCTTGTTCCAATATTTTCTGAGAAGGTGGAAGAATTGGGCTTACAGGATTGTAAACAAGATTTAATTGCAATCCATTTTCTTTCTTTCCATAGCCTAGATCATTAAGAATTTTTATAGCATTAATACTTTTTTCAAAAACCCCAAGACCCCTTTGAAACTCAACATTATCTTTTTCGTAACATGGTAGCGAGGCAGTAACTATTACTTTATTCTTTGCGAGAAATTGAGGAAGATCTTCATAACCTTCTTCAAAGAAAATTGTTAAATTGCATCTATCAATAATATCAACTTGTTTTGTTCTCAAACTAGTAACTAGGTTTTTAAATTCTGGGTGAAGTTCTGGCGCGCCACCGGTTATATCTAAGGTCTTGATTTTGTACTTATCAATTACTTTTGGAATAATAGATATTATTTCATTGGACATCTTTTCAGTCCTTAGAGGACTTGAATTAACATGACAATGTTTACAAGCCTGATTGCATTTATAACCTATATTGATTTGCAATGTTTCTATAGGTTCTTTATATATTGAGGGGAATTTTTCTTTCATAAATCTATTATTTATAAATTGTCATTCAAAAATTCAAAAGTCAACTATTTTTTTAAAGTTTGATCTCTTACTAGCAAGTTGAATAAACCAACTTATATATTCTTTGGGCCCATTTTTAAAAACTATGTCAAACTTTAAGTTGTCATAATTATCACTTATCCCTATTAAACCAGTTTTTTTTGTAGAGGGCCTTTCAACTTCACCAGAACTACTATCTACAAAAATTATTTTATTATTAATCCCAAATTCATTACCTAATATTTGTATTAATTCTAGGAATGACCTGTCACTTCCTCCTCTTAAATAATTTTTCTTACCATTATTTTTTTTTGAGGTTACTGTGTCACCAACTCCTACAATCAAAGGCATATCTTTTATTTGAATGGTTCTTTTGCATAAATCAATTTTTTCCTTAATAGAATTTGGAGCGTTTCTAAAATTAAAATTACTTCCAAAAGGAGCTTTACCAGTTTTATCCGCAATATATTTATTTAAAAGAAATAACACTCCAGAATCTTTAACTGCTCCTTTAAAAAGTAATTGTATGTCTGTTGATCCAATATCATCTTTAGAAGAAAGTTTTATTGTTTCTCTACCATTTTTATTTCCTAAATTTGGTGAAATATGAAGGAAAAATGAATCTTTGAGGCCTTCGGATTCGGCTTTTAAGATGATTTCATTCATCATTTTTTCAAAACTAATTTGAATAAGCTCTCTTTTATCAGAATTATTGTGAACTAAATCAAATAGACTATTGAAATTAACCGTTGGCGAGAAGCGTGTATCACATATTGATTTTACTGCGTGAAAATTAATATCTTCTTGGCTAAGTTCAGGAAAAATATTCTTAACTATAAAATTAAATTTTGGTCTTATTAAACTAGGTACTTTAGATAAAAAATTTAGTTCTTTTTCTGAAACTCCTTTAAAACTTATTTCACCTTTGTTGTCTTGATACTCTACTCCACAGGCAGCTAAACCTCTTAGATATAGTTCTTTGTTTTTAGGCTCAGTTGTGCTCCTTAAACTCCTTTCTATTATTCTGTTAACCCCTCTTGGCCCCTCATGTTCCCCGCAAGTTAATACAAAGAATTCCTCGGCAAATTCTTTTACGGCATAGATATATTTCGATTCTAACCTTCTAGTCATTGGATCTTTAACTAAAGGGATACAAACCCCGTCAATATCTTGGATAATTAAGATATTTTTAGAAGAAATTAATTGTTCCTGTACCTCTAAATTTCGTGACATATATTCCATATTTATAATTATTTATCTTTTAATTTAATATTAATTTCCAAAGAAATTATAAATTATAAAATTCAATTTTTACAATAAATAATTTGCTATGGTCAAGAATTGCTTTAATGTAGAAAAATGTTGGTATGGGTAAGAAATTAAAAAAATTATCAAGAACTTCCAAAAATGAAGAATAATTTCATAGAAAACATAAATGATAAAAAATATTTTTATTCATTGATTGAAGATATAGAGAACAGCAAAGTTGGATTCTACAGTGTTGGTTTATATCCTGCATCACTAGCATACAATTGTGCCATGCATGGAAAATCAAATAATATTCTCTTAGCCCCTAGGGAAGATAGAGATTTGTTAGGTGCTTTTTCAAATGATGTCCTTTCTGATATGGATAATGAGACTATTGAAAAGATTAAGAGAATGGGAAATTATTTATCAGAGGGGATAAAAAAGTCTTTTGATCTAAAAGATCTTCTCTTGGGATGCGAAATGGTTATTCTTGCTTCAAATAGTAATCATATACAAGATGATGTTCAAAATGCTTTAGAACTCAGAAAAACTTTAAAAAGAGAAAATGTGGTTCTTGGCTGTCTAGTCGGGTCTTTTTGTATTGATAATAAAAGTAAAAGTCCTTTTATTCTTTGTAATAAATATCCAAATTTAGCTTTTTTTACAGGATTCCATCGTCATGGAGCTTTACGAAATCCTAATGATAGTTTTACTGCAAATTTCTGCCATCCTGATGCCCTAACTGCTTTAATAGGAGCTCGCATTTTGAATCAATTGTCCCCGAAAATTCAAGTTTCTCCTGGAGTTCATAATATTGAATGTCAATATATAAAATCAATAAAAAACATCTCATCTATATTTGCAGGTTTTGTAAATAACTTTCATTCCGATAAGCCAGGAATGCTACCTACCATTAATACGATTTTGTTGACTCAATGTTTAGATCAGGCCGCATCAGTATCATTACAAGTTAGAAAAGAAAATAAATTTGAGAATAAATATCTTTCATTAAAAGAACTTGGTTATGGTGAAGAAATAATTAGTGCAAAGGAAATAATTAATGATAAATTTTGTGAAAAAGGGGATTATACTTTCTCTCAGTTAAATGCTGTAAAGGCTGATGTTCTAGGGAGCATGACCTTACCAACTGAAGGAAAACCAACAAGGAACTTTCAGGCAGGACAAGTTTTATCAGATATGCTTTTACAACTCAAAAGATGTCCAAAAGATGTCTCAGAATTTGTAGATTGGTGTAATAAATACTCTCTTAGTCAAGGAGGTTTAGAAGGCCTAAAATCCTTAAAATTCTGGCCAGATATTTATAAACAATTCAAAATCAAAAATAATAATTGTTCAATGATTAATTTGATTTATTTATGCTTTAATGCTAATTCAGAAGAAAAAAAAGAAATTTATAAGGTGTTAATAAGTTCAGAAGAAATCACTAATTTTTGCCAAGAATCTGCGAAATCTGAATTATCTTTAGAACTAAATGAAAAATTAAAAGGAGAATATCTTTTTAATGATGTTGAAAACCTTTATAAGAAATTGTTTTTTTACAAAGAGGGAAATGATCTTAAAGATAATGAATGTAGTAATCAAATTTCTAAAAAAAATCCAAGTTACATTAATGTATTGAAAATTATTAATAATTATTTTAATAATTGATTATTAGTTAAATTTGCAAAAAAACTAAGTTTTAAATTTATTTACTAATCTTGATTGCAAGGTTAGAATTATTATGGTTTAAAAGGTTTTTTTTGAAAAAGGAATTAACACATCGTTCTCATGAACTGAAAGCTCTTGGTTGGAATCAAGAAGATTTAACAAGATACGAAGATTTATGGGACTACAGTCAAAGATGGGGATTAATAAATTTAGAAAGAGAAGATAGACAGTTTTTAAAGAAAGCAGAAAAGTTACTCCCGAAGATTCAAAATAAAAAGATATCCGTTAAAAAAACTATTGAAGAAAAATCATATTATTTATGGTTAAATTTTTATCTAGATGAAATTAATATTTTTAGTAATTCTAATCTCCCAAAAAATAAACATGGTGTTTGGACGCTCTTAATTGAAGAGGAAATAAAACTTCTAAAGGAATTACAACCAGTTATGGGTCTTCCAGATACTTTAAAAGCAAAGAATCTATTCGAAAATAGAAAACAGCTCATAAATAAAGCTTTTAGCGACTTTGACGCTAAAAACAACGATAAGGTTTTCAACTTTGATGAGGTTTTAAAAAAATCTGAAAAAGATGTTGGTAAGAATTGGAAATCAATTACTGAAAAATATCCTGAGGCTAATAAAACTTTTCCAATAATTGATTCTGCAAATATTGATAAACTCAGATCTGTGATAAAAGATGATTTGAGTTTATATATGAAAGATAATTATCCCTCATTAAAAAAGGATTTATAAATATTTATCTTTTTTTTGTTTTTTTTTTGGACTTTTTTAAGTTAAATAGATAATAGGATTATTTTAAAATTTTGAGCAACCAAAAGTTCGAGACACTTCAGTTACATGCAGGTCAAGTGCCTGATCCAACTACAAATTCTAGAGCGGTACCCATTTATCAAACTAGTTCCTATGTTTTTGATAATGCCGAGCATGGAGCGAATCTTTTTGGATTAAAAGAATTTGGAAATATTTATACTCGACTTATGAACCCCACCACAGATGTCTTCGAAAAAAGGATGGCAGCTTTGGAGGGAGGTATGGCTGCACTTGCTACATCTTCAGGTCAAGCTGCTCAATTCTTGGCAATTGTGAACTGCATGACAGCAGGTGATAATTTTGTTTCTACATCTTTTTTATATGGTGGTACCTACAATCAATTTAAAGTACAATTCCCAAGATTAGGCATAGAAGTTAAATTTGCTGATGGTGATAGTATCGATAGTTTTAGAAATAAAATTGATGATAAAACCAAAGCAATATATGTCGAATCAATGGGGAATCCTAGGTTCAACATTCCAGATTTTGAGGGACTCTCTGCTTTGGCGAAGGAAAATGGAATTCCTTTAATAGTAGATAATACCCTTGGTGCTGGTGGTGCCTTAATAAGACCAATTGATTTTGGAGCCGATGTTGTTGTAGAAAGTGCAACAAAATGGATCGGTGGACATGGAACAAGTATCGGAGGGGTTATTGTTGATGCTGGAACATTTGATTGGGGAAATGGTAAATTCCCACTAATGAGTGAGCCAAGCGCTGCTTATCATGGGCTGGTTCATTGGGATGCTTTTGGTTTCGGTAGTGATATCTGCAAATCTTTGGGTGTACCTGATAATAGAAATATAGCTTTTGCGTTAAGAGCAAGACTTGAATGTCTAAGAGACTGGGGATCAGCCCAAAGTCCTTTTAATTCGTTCTTATTACTGCAGGGTTTAGAAACTCTAAGTTTAAGGATAGAAAGACAAACTTCTAATGCTCTTGAACTAGCAAAATGGTTAGATTCTAATTCTAATGTAAGTAGTGTTAATTATCCTGGTCTTGAATCTGATCCATATTACTTAAGTGCCAAAAAATATACTACTGGAAGGGGAATGGGTTGCATGCTTATGTTCTCTCTTAAAGGAGGTTATGAAAATGCAGTAAGATTTATTGATTCCTTAAAATTAGCGAGTCACCTTGCTAATGTCGGTGATTCTAAAACTTTAGTAATTCATCCGGCTTCAACAACTCATCAGCAACTATCTGAAGAAGAACAATTATCTGCAGGTGTTACTCCAACGATGGTAAGAGTTTCTGTAGGAATTGAGCATATTGATGATATAAAAGCAGATTTCGAACAAGCACTTTCACAAATCACATAGGAAAGGAGATTTATTGGCTTTAATAATTCCTAGTAACTATCACAAGATTAGTGATGTTGAGAAAAATCATATATCTTGGATCGAACCAGAATTGGCAAAAAGACAGGATATACGTCCTCTTAGGATTGGTATTTTAAATATTATGCCTCTTGGTAAACAGTATGAATTTAACTTACTGCATCCACTTGGTTTATCTCCTCTTCAGATTGAGCCAGTTTGGATAAAGCTTAAAACTCACTCTTATAAAACATGGGATCTTAATCATTTAAATAATCTTTACATAACTTGGGAAGAAGCAAATAATCCAGAACCGTTAGATGGAATCATTATTACTGGAGCACCTATTGAGCACCTTGCCTTTGAGGAGGTTAAGTATTGGGATGAATTTGTGAAAATTGTAAATGAAGCCAGAGATTCTTGTGCTAGTACTCTTGGTTTATGTTGGGCGGGCTTTGCTCTGGCTTATTTGGCAGGGGTTGATAAGCAAGTTTTTGATAGGAAATTATTTGGGGTATTCCCTTTGAAAAGTCTTGTTCCTGGTCACCCTTTGATGGGTACACAAGATGATGAATTTATATGTCCTCAAAGTAGATTTGCAGGATTACCAGATTTGGAAATGGAGAAGGCCCAAAAAGAAGGGAAATTGAATTTGTTGGCTTATGGAGAAAACGTCGGATACACAATATTTGAATCTAATGATCAAAAACAACTTATGCATTTAGGTCATCCTGAATATACGGTGCATAGAATTATTAGTGAAATTGAGAGAGACAAAGAAAAGGGAGATGTTCCTCCTCCTAAAAATTTTGATCTAAATAGTTCAAAAACCGCTTGGAGATCTCATAGGAATTTGCTTTTTCAGCAATGGCTTTGGTTTTGTTATCAACAAGTTAGTCTTAATTAACTTGTTTAATGAGCGCTTTCTAAACCACCTAGTCTTTCAAATAAGTTAAGACTTTCTTTATTTAATCCTATAATTTCAACTTTAGAACCGCCATTCTGGAATTTTCTAATAATTTGCTCAAGAGCAACTACACCACTTTGATCCCAAATATGAGCTAAAGACATATCAATTATAATTTTTTCAGGATGTTCATGAATATCAAATCCTTGTAAAAAATAAATTTTACTTACAAAAAATAATTGGCCTTTTACTTTGTAGGTAGTCAAATTATTCTCTTTAGCTCTTGAGACAGTTATAACTTTTGCGACTTTTCTGCTGAAAAGAATTGCAGCTAATGCAACTCCTGCAATAACTCCAAGTGCAAGATTATGAGGTTTTGTAAGCATTGTAACTGCAAAAGTCATAAGCATTACTGCAGTATCACTTTTGGGTATCTTTCTAATATTTTTTAATCCATTTATATCTGCTGTACTTATTGCGATCGTTATCATGATTGCTACTAAAGCGGCCATTGGGATTGCTCCAATCCAAGACTTCAAGAGGATAATCATAATTAGTAGAGATATACCTGAGGAGAGAGTTGATAATCTAGATTTGCCACCATTTTCAGTATTCATAACAGATTGCCCAACTAATGCACATCCTGCCATTCCTCCAAATAAGGATGCCACAATATTTGCGATTCCCTGTCCTCTTGCTTCTTTATTTTTATTAGAGCTTGTATCAGTTACATCGTCTAAAATATCTTGAGTTAAAAAGGTTTCCATTAAACCCACTAGAGATATTGCAAGTGAAGTCGGTAAAATTATCCCTAATGTTTCTAGACTAAAAGGTACTTTCCCATTCTCTATTGATCCAAAAGGAAGAGAAATACTTGGTAATCCATCAGGTAATTTACCCAAATCGCTAACTGTTGGTACATCTAGATTAAAGAATATGCTTATAAGAGTAATTACTACTATTGCGATAAGCTGAGATGGGACTACTTTTGTGATTTTTGGAAGCCCATAGATAATTCCTAATCCTAGGATTACAAGAATCCAAACTACTGGAATCTGAGAGTTAACTGGATATTGACTTATAGTTTGTTCAACTAATCCTTTTGATTCTTTAATACCTATTCCTAACTGAGGTAGTTGTGCTTGAAATATTAAAAGTGCCAGTGCATTTACAAATCCGCTTAATACTCCTGTTGGCACGAATCGCATTTGGTAGGCAAGCCTTAAATATCCCCAAAGAATTTGGAATATTCCAGTTAATATACCGGCTGCAATAAGATATGGGACTCCTAATCCAGGAGCTTGTGATTCTCCATAAGCAACAAGTCCAGTCATTAAAAGAGCTGTTGAACCTGTGGCTGAAGTGATCATCCCCCTTCTTCCTCCAACAATCGCAATTGTTATAGATAAGCAAAATGCACCAAAAAGGCCAACTTTAGGATCTACACCAGCTATACCTGAAAAAGCAATTGCTTCTGGGATCATTGCAAAAGCAACAACTAAGCCAGAGAGAATATTTGACTTTGGATCATCTAACCAATTTTTAGATAAATATCTCAAGAAATTTGACATTTTAAGTTACTTTATAATTAAGAAGTTACCTCATAAAGGAGGCAAAATACCTTGTGGGTCAAAAATATTCTTTAAAGTTTTTAATTCATTAGTTCTATTTCCAAAGGCTAATGTAATTTCTTCTTCATGAGAATTCAAATGATTATGCAATTGGGCTAAGTGAATATTTGGATAAAACCTTTTTAGCTTGCTCCACGATTTATAAATCCATTCCAGAGCGACTTCTTTTTCTTGAAGATCATTTTTTTTCCATGATGCATATATCCATGGTTTCCAAGTACTTTTTCTATGAACAAAAAAGCTTGAGCCATGATTTAATTTTTTAGTTTTGCAACCTAATTGTTGAGAAGCAATATAACAGGAATTATTAGGTTTATTATCCATTATTTCATTCAAGCATTTTATGAAAATTGGGATATCATTTTTTAAATCTTCTCCAAGAAGACTAATTACCTCAGAATGGTTATTTGCATTCAGCTCATATAAATTCAATTCCTTTGGAAAAAAATTAATTTTGTTAAAGTTCTCATATAATTTTTTTTCTAAAGCTGGAAATTTTTCTAAAAGCATTAAGTATTCTTCTGTTATTTTATCCTCTAAATTATTTTTGAGTTCAGCAAAAATATATAAATAAATTTTTTGTGCATAAATCCATTGAAGACTAATATTTTCTGGAAATTCCTCTGATAAATTTATTATTTCTGAAAGTTCATTTAGATTTACAAATCCTTCAATAACCTTTATTGGATTAGATTGGATAGTCTTAAGTTCTATTTCGGTAATAATTGAGAAGAAGGGTGCTGCACCTTTAATTGCTTCCCAAATCAATTGATCTTCTGGATTTATTTGATTTTTTTTTAAAGAGATAAATGTGCCATTTCCCAAGAAACCTTTTATTGATTCAATATTATCAATGGCTAATCCATAGGCTCTACTGAGCGGGCTTACTCCACCAGTAAGTATGTAGCCTGCTCCAGGAAGTTTAGAAAGTCCGATTGGGAAACTTCGATTATGTTTTTGTAAATAATTTACTAGATCCCCCATTATTACTCCACCTCCAATTGTTACTAAATTGGTTTTTCTATCTAGTTGAATTTTGCTGTGATTTTTTCTTAGATCAAGAGTTGTAAAACCATTTTTTGCACAGCTAGAGGTTGTACCTCCACTACATACGCAAAGGTACTCGAATTTTTCATTAGAGTAATTATCTACATTAAATAAGGAATCATCAACGTCATAAATTAATTTCTTTAATTTTGCATCCTTTGAGTTGATATTTGGAACTTCAAGCAAATTATGATTTTTCACTACATGAGATTGTTCTTTACTATTATGGTATAAGTAATAAATTGATTTTGGATAATTTAGATTCGAAGTTAAATAATCAAATCGCGATACTTATCTGTGGACATGGGAGTAGAAATAAACTAGCCATTAATGAATTTCAAGAATTAACTAATTTCATCCAAAAAAGATATCCAAATTTTTTAGTTGAATATGGTTTCTTGGAATTTGCTAAACCTTCGATTGTTGATGCTTTAGATAAGTTAAAAGATCTTTCTATAAAAAAAGTAATTGCAATACCTGCAATGCTTTTCGCTGCTGGACATGTAAAAAATGATATACCTAGTCTGCTTATGAATTATTCAAGTAAAACAGGAATTGAAATAATTTATGGAAGAGAATTAGGTATTAATAATTTAATGATTAGTGCAGCTTGTGAAAGAGTAAAAGATGTATTTAAACAAAATAATAATCTCAAACCTGAAGAATCATTATTAGTTGTTGTGGGTAGAGGCTCTTCTGACCCAGATGCGAATTCCAATGTTTCAAAAATTACGAGAATGATCGTAGAGGGTATTGGTTTAGGGTGGGGGGAAACAGTTTTTTCTGGAGTAACTTTCCCTCTTGTTGAACCAGGCTTGAAAAATGTTGTGAGACTTGGTTATAAAAATATAATTGTTTTCCCTTATTTCCTTTTCTCAGGTGTCCTTGTTACAAGAATAAAAAGGCAAAGTGATTTAGTTGCGATTAATAATCCAAATATTTCATTTATACATGCAAAATATCTTTCGTCACAGACTTATGTGGTCGACACTTTTGTAGAAAGGATTGAAGAGATTCTTAATAACGAAGGTAATAATTTTATGAATTGCTCAACTTGTAAATATAGATCAAACTTATTTGGCTTTGAGAAAGAAGTTGGAATGGCACAAGAAAGTCATCATGACCATGTAGAGGGCTTGGGTATCAGCTGTGATTTATGCGATCCTGAATGTAATGGTGCTTGTGAAATACAAAATCAAATCCCAACTCATAATCAAGAAAAATCAGATATGGGAGGAGGTGACTACTTAGAACATGAACATGTAGAGGTTCATCGACATGAACATAATCAACATCACCATAGTATTTACCCAAATTCAAAACACCCTTTAGGACCTGTCACGCTTCGCTTGCCTAATAAAGACTAAATCTTAAGAAAATCCGTTGAAAACAATGAATCACCTGTCTCTTTCTCGACTTAGTCTTAATAGACTCAGTATATATAAGTATTCTTAATATAAAATCGTGAAAGTATTTTGAGCTAGATTTTCCACAATTTGAAGGTTGTTTTCCACGTCCAAATCCACACTGGATCAGAAATGGCAGTATTTTTCAAAAAAAACAGGACTTCAACATTATTGTTGACTTTTTTTTAAGATCTATTCAATTTCCACATTTGAAAAAGAAGTTTTTTAAAAACATACTTATAACATGAGTCTTATTTGATAATTTAAAAAGTTTACCAGAAGATTTTTGTTGATATTTTTAGAGAAAAATATCATTATTGTTGATGTAGAAAAATAAATTATGGATCAAATCAGCCAAACAAATTTAACTGATAAGAAACTCGTAGAGTGCTCTTCAAATAAAGTCTCATTAGAAACAGAGCTTTCAGAAACTCTTTATAACACTATGAAAGATTTCGTATTAAGTAACCCCACTTGGGATCAATATAAGCTTATAAATTCAGCATTAGCTACTTTTCTCGTTCAAAACGGTTGTACAGATAATTCTGTCTCAGAAATTTATTTAAATCAATTATTTACACCCTCTAAGTCTTTTTGATATTTAAACAGGCTCTTCTACTCAAGGCCATCATTGTAAGTGTGGGACTTTGCCAAGATGATGTGGGCCAGCATGCACCATCTAGTACCAGTACATTCTTGCATCTCCACAATCTATTAAATTTATCAACTACGCTATTTTCTTCATTTAACCCCATTGGTGCTCCCCCTACCTCATGAATATAATATCCAGGAGGAGGAGGACTATTTGAAAGTGCTATCAAATTTTTTGTAAATAAACTCCCCAATGGAATATTCATTAGTTCATCAATATTTTTTATTTTTCCATTTGCAGCTTTGACTGATTTTTGTATTGTTTTTTCCATATGTTTTGCCATATTTAACTCATTCTCGCTCCATTCGAATTCAATGTAAGGAATTGGTATTCCCCATTCATCTGTTTTTCTTGAGAGAGAAACTGAGTTTTTCTCTCTAGGAAGGACTTCACCATGGGCGATAAGAAAGCCAATGGATTTGTTTGCGTCTTTTTGTAAAAATTTAGGTATCCCTAATCTATCAATTGCCCCCCAGATCCCATAACCTCTATGGAAATTTATGTCTTCAATTTCTGGTAAATTTGAACCAAAAGGAATAAAGAAGCTGCCTGCCCCAGAAAGATCGGGAGGATTATCTAGTAATTTATCTGAGTTTTTTGCTTTTGGGACTGAAAAAAATCTACAGATAGATATGTGATCCATTAAGTATTTACCTAATTTCCCAGAATTATCCTTAAACCCTGCGGAATTTGATTTGTATTCTGAGTTCAGTAGTATTCTCAGTGTTGAAATTGTTGATGCGCAAAGAAGAATTAAATCACAATCCAATACTTCTTTGTGTCCATTTTCTAGGTTTACAATCGTTAGTTTTGAGGCAAGCTCTGTTATCTTGTTAATCTCAAAAGACTCCACTAGGTAATTAGAGATTATTTGTACATTTCCAGTATCTAAAGCTTTTTTTAAAGAGCTTCCTATACTAGAGGACTTCGGCCAATTTTTTTCTTTTACAGATGAATTATGGTCAAATCCTCTTGATTGGATAAATGGATAGTTTAATTTTGATTTAACTTTGCTACCAAAAACATTTTCGTTTTCTGTAAAAGGAATTTCACCAATATATTTACCGTTTGGGACCTCCTTGATATCATCTTTTCGTCCATAAATTCCGCAGAAATTTTCAACAAAATCGTAGTGCGGGGAAATTTCTTCGTATGAAATAGGCCAGTTTGGTCCGAATCCGTCTTTTTTAGCCGGATGAAAGTCTTCTGAGGAAAGTCTTAATGTTATGCCTCCCCAAGTTAATGATCTCCCCCCATATTGTTTACCTTGTGTCCAAAGAAATGGCTTCTTTTTTGGGAAGTCATAAGGATGCTTCAATTCATTTGAATATAGCTCAGGATTATTTTTCCAATAACCAGGATGTTGGCACTGATTGGCATGTTTTTTTGTTATAACTCCTGATAATCTTTTTAATGTACTTTTTGGCTCATGATTACTAGCTTCATGCCTTTTAACTTGAGGCCCTGCTTCTATTACTAAAACTTTGATCCCTTGTTCTGCCAATGTAAGTGTTGCTATTCCTCCTGTAGCTCCAGAACCAACAACAATTGCATCATAAGGACTTATATCCAAAACCTATTTTGTGATTTGCTATTTCAATAAATATAGCATTCAGTAAATAATTAGTTTTTAGATTTCAGCTTAAGAAGTTAGAATTTATTGAAATACTACTCAAACAAATGAGATTTATAATTTTAACTTTTTTAATAGTTGTTTTAACCCTCCCTTCTAGAAGCTTCGCTGCCTTGGATTATGGTAAACAATCTTTGGTAGGGGCTGATTTTTCTGGATCTGATCTAAAAGGAGCAACTTTCTATTTGACTGATTTACAAGACGCAAATTTGTCAGGTTGTGAGCTTCAAAATGCGACTCTTTATGGAGCAAAATTGAAAGATACTAATTTAAGTAACTCCAACTTAAGAGAAGTAACTTTAGACTCGGCTGTTTTAGATGGAACAGATTTATCAAATACTAACTTGGAGGATTCTTTTGCTTATAGTACCCAGTTTGAAAATGTAAAAATACAAGGCGCAGACTTCACAAATGTTTTTTTGCCAAAAGATATTATTAGGAAATTTTGTGAAAGTGCTACTGGAACTAATCCAATTACAAATAGAGAAACCAGAGAAACTTTAGAGTGCGATTACATTTAAATTTATGCACATACAAGTTCTTTTTTAATCTTTCTTTGTTTATAAAGTGATCTTCCAACAGGCCAACCTAAAGTAGATAAATGTTTCATTAAAGAACCTGAGTATTTGAAATAAAAATTGTCTGAATATTTGATACCAAGTTCATTTAGAGTGGTTATTAATAAACATAGATCTTTCTTTTTGCCTTTTTTCATATCCAATAATATCAATGCTTCACTTGATAATTTTTTTTCTAGTACCTTGTCATTTTCAGCAAAACCAACTTTAAGTGAATTAAATGCATCAGAATAAAGAGTATAAATTATTCCATCTTTAGATTTATCTACAGAAGTATCTACTTTAAATCTTGATGATATTAATGTTTTGTATCCTTTAATGATTTTTCTGTTATTCATAATTATTTGATTTCATCCTGAGCTAATTCGTATTTCTCCAATAGATTGTTAACTTCTGCTAGTGCAATCCTCTTTTGACAGGCCGAGTCATATCTATTTACTGCTATTGAAGGTATTGAACCTTTGCTTTTCATTTCCCTAATACCAGTTTCTAAACATTGAAAAGCAACACTTGATAGATCTCTTCCTTCTGCCGCGGCCCAAACTTTCAAAAGATAAGTAAGATTTGATGGTACTGAGATCTGTACTTTGTTTGAATTTGAAGTATTTAATGCAATATCATCGAGACTAATTTCTTTAGAGGAAATAGTTTCTTTAACCTTTTTCTTCAAAAATTTTACTTGGCTTATAGCGTCCTCTTTATTCTTTATTTTTTGTTCTATTTCAAATAACTCTTCTTCAGAATTAATTAAAGCTTCTAATGCCCATTTAGCGTCATCTTTCGCCACCGCGGTTCTATCAAGCCATTCATCTCTTATTTTTGACCAATTACTAGGCATAAGCTTTATAAGATAATTCTATGATATATAAATCTATATAGATTGTCTATACAATCTATATAGAATTAATATAGATTGTATATAGTTTTAATTTTATTTTTAATAATTACTCGTCTTAGGAATAATCTTTTACAGCCATTGAAACTGCAGAATGTATCCAATATAGATTTATTGGTATTTTTTCCAGATAATTGAAAAAGATATATTTGATGCAATCTTTTTAGAATTTATTTATTTGTTTATTTAGTAAAAACGCCCAAACTTTTAATCTCTTTCAATAAGTTCAATTTTATATCCATCTGGATCCTCAACAAAGGCTAAGACAGTAGTACTGTTTTTCATTGTTTTAGGTTTGGTAATTATTTTACAACCATTATTTTCTAATCCTTGGCAAATAAGATGAATATCTTTTACTCCAATAGCTATATGACCATATTTATCTCCAAGCTTATAATCTTCAGACTTTTTGCCCCAGTTATAGGTTAATTCAATTACTGAATTTTCTTTTTCTGAGCCATAACCAACAAATGCCAAAGTGAACTTTCCATGAGGATAATCCTTTTTTCTTAATAAATTCATGCCTAGTCTATTGACATAGAAATCAATGGATTTATCTAGATCTCCAACTCTCAACATTGTATGTAGGATACGCATTTTGAATTATGAACCTTAATTAATTATCTAATATTTAATAACCATCTGCAAAAATTGAGATTTTCGAGGCTAGTTCTTTAATTAAGTTAAGAAAAATTAGGTTAAAATATTAGTATTATATTTTAACAACATATTGAATCAGATATTCCAGAGACTCTCATCAGTATTTTTGTATACTTTACCGTTAAAGGCATCAATACCTTTTGGATATTATTTGTTTTATAAATATTCTTTTTTAAAAATACTATTATTTCTAACTTTTCCTATAGCAATAATTGAAAAATCTTTGCCTTTTGGTAGTTTTTTATTATTTATAATTTTGTTTGCTGGATTAGCAAGAAATCCAAAAGTTCCCTATTTCGTTAGATATAACGCATGCCAAGCATTACTTATTGATATCGCTTTGATAATAATTTCGTATCTCTTGAAAATATTTCCCATAGTTGAATTAGGCTCAATTATTTTTGTGTTTACACTATGTATTTTTATCTATTCGATTTCTCAATGTTTATATGGAGTTGAACCTGAAATACCCTTAATTAGTAAATCTGTAAGAATGCAAATTTAAAAAGATTTACTGACTTCCTTCAACACTCATTCAAAATAGATTCCCATCTTTGTTGACTTGCCTTTATTGCTTGCATTGGTGGATTAGCTCCCTCAATTTCAAAGGCTTTAATTAATGATTTATTAGCTAATAGCCCTAATCTTGCAGCCTCTCTTTGTCTAGAGCATACTTTTTTTCTTGACCCCTCTTTTAGACTATTTTCGATTTCTTTGAGAATCTGACTGGCTTCATTCGATTTAGAATAAAAATCATTCATGTAAACATCAAGTGCCGTATCAGCAAGGATTTCAACTGGAGAAATTATTGTAACTAAGCACACTATAAAAATTGCAAATACAAATTTTTTCATAAGAATCTTAAGTAAATTTTTTGTCCGATCTCTTTAAAACTAAATAAAAAGTAAGAACGCTAATTGTTCCAGATGGGCCTATTAAAACATGCCAAAATTGATCGCCACTTATTGAGAGTCTTGTTCCAAAGAAAGTCGTAAAAAATATACCAAATATTGGGTAAAGGATAAAAAGCCAATCTTTAAAAACTCTTTGCCAATTAATGATAAGAAGGATACTTATAATTACTTGAAAAAGAAGAGCTATAGTTTTATCAAATAAAAAATATGAGATTATTGAACATAAAGAAATGCATAAATTAGTTTTTTGAATAAATTTATTTTTTATAACTGATATTGATAGAAATGTTAGACCTAAAGATAGGAAAGAATAAAAAAACCAATTAAATAAAGAAGAATGATCTACATAAATCCAAGATGTTTGGGCGTGATCGATCATTTCAGAAATCGATGCCAATCCTAAAAAAATAAAACCAAGAGGTATAAATTCGTTCTTGCGAATGTGTTTAAATTTTTTGATCGATCTAATTCCTAATAATATTGGGATGATTGCCGCCTGAAAATGGGCTAATAATAAAATTGAAAAAAACAAAATAAATTCTAAAAACTTAATTCATCTGAAATTTAAAAACAAAAATTATTTTCAGCTTATCTTAGTAGAGATAGATACCATTGCCCAATTAATATGATTAATATTGTAAGAACAAAAGGGAAAGCAGGATATCTTGTCTGAAAATTAGCTGGTGGCCAAGGAGACCAGGATATTAATCTTCCTTGAGGTTCATTTGAAATAACTTTTTTTTTCAATTTTTTGGGTGTTAAATTATCTGTGGCAAATCCTTTACTCATTGTCCAAATAAAATTATTTTAACAAGAACGTATCAAAAGGGCGTTTATATTATTCGGTTGAATTTCAGTCGTTTTTTATTAGAACGGAGGGGGTGGGATTCGAACCCACGGTGCCCTTGCAGACACGCTAGTTTTCAAGAACAGATTATTCTTAGTGATACTAATGGATCTAATAAGGTTTAAGGAAATAAAATCACCGAAAGTGAGCCATTTTAGATTTTGATAATTATCAAGCAAAAATAGGTTTTAAAGCGTTTCATTTATCTATATTTCTATAGTTCATCAATAAACCAATCAAAGCCAATTCTCTTACAAAATGTATATGGTGCTTCTTGGCCATAAAGAACTGGATCTATCCCTAACTCTTTATAAATTTTCTGGAGATAATAACCTTCTTTTTCAATAGCTTTGCTATATCTTTTCTCTTTCTCTTCATCTCCACTTTTATATCCATCAACAAGTTTATACGATTCATTCCACCAAGCATTCCAATCTCTGCACAAATTGAACAAATAAGCCTTTCTTGAAATTGGGATTAATTGCACTGCCATTATTGAAGTGCTTAGAGCGATAACAAATAAGAGAGCTTTAGTTATTGAATTATTCATGTTTAAAAAAGAGTTTTTTGCCTTTCTGTTTTTTTGCAAGTCCCAGACTTTTTAATATCTTTTCTAATTCCTGTTTTTTGATTTAACTCATTATTAAAATAATAAACACTCCCATTTTCTCTATTTATTTTGTAACCCAAATTTCCAGAAATTCCAAAATAAGGACTATCCATTTGTCGTACTAATATTATTTGGTTGAATCTAAATTTAATTTCATCCACCTCAAATGAAAAAAACTCACCTCCATCGAAGCTAACTGAGGCACTGGGGCTATATTCATTCAAAGCAAATAATAATTTATGATTCTGATTTATTTTACGGTTTATGATATTTTTACTATTAATTTCTCTTTCTTTGACTTCTGTTTTATTCAAAGCACAATCTAAATAAAATGTTTCAGCATTAACAGTAGTGGGCAAGGTAAGTGCCGATAGTAAAGGAATTAAAAATCTTCTCACAAAAAAATGAGCTCATTGCCCCTTATTCTAGATCGATTGTCAAAAAAAAATTATTTAGATGGGTGAGCCGAAAGTGAGCCACTTTTTTACTTTAGCTACGGAAAACTTTCCGAAATCTAACGAAATAAGTCATAAAAAATATGCAATAAAAAAACTCCCTAAGGAGCAATTTTTATAAAAGTCAGTTGTAGACAACGGAGGGGGTGGGATTCGAACCCACGGTGCCCTTGCAGACACGCTAGTTTTCAAGACTAGAGCCTTAAACCACTCGACCACCCCTCCAGGTGAAAATATTCAATTTTAAACTTTTTAATTATATCAAAAGGTGGTTGTTTTTTTGAATAAAGTTTTGAGGTATATATTGGATTAGATATGAAAACTATTGCCATAACTAAAAAAATCTAGCTTAAAGGCGAAGATATATCATATTAAATAGCGACACCTAATCCAAGAAAGCGTAAATAATATATATAATTTTTTGGATTTGTATATAACGAATTTTTGATCGATAAAAATTAAAATTTATTAGGCTATATTTTAGAATTTATAAAAAATATGATTAATTAATTAGTATTTAAGAAATACAAATCAATCATTTCATGATTATTATCTTCTTTATGATTAATTTCATAAAACTGCAAATCAGAATATCAATTTAGCCTTCGAATTAAAATTTTGTGATAAATTATATTGCTGTTTATAGTAAAATTTCATAAGTCTTCTAGGGGCAATACCTTCTTAAAAGGTCAAATTTGTTAGATCAAAAATAATATTTACTTGATTAACTGTCGATCTAATACAATTGGAGGAGCTAAATCATGATTATTATGAAAAAAAATCTTTATCAATGGTGGAAGAATCATAGAAGAGTTGTAACTTTTGGTTTGTTCCTTTCAATTCTAACTTTTTATTTTAGAACCCCTTTTGATAAGGAATTAAAAGTAAAGGATACCTGCGCAAAATTAAATTCGAGTTATCAGATTACAGGTGATGAAGCGATGAAAAAGCTTAATCTTAAGGAAATAAAAGATTTTAACAATCGCGAGTTGGCAAACTATTATTGTGAAAGGTATTTAGGAATCAAGTAATAAATTTGGAAATTTACTAATCTCTCCACTATTTACTACCTATTTACTAACTTCTTCATGAAAATAATGTAGAAAAAAATCAGTAATATTGCTTCATATTTTATAAGTTGATCGGTTGATATTATCCTTTAAAAGGTTATTAAAAATATAGCTAAAACCAGTTATAATGATGGGAGTCTAGTTTTAGATCTATTTACTTTGATTTAAACCTCGGGCATTCAAAGATGTCCTTTTTTTTATCAAGACTATGAGTTTAGAAGAACTTATGAGAAAATTAACTTAATTTTAGAGATGCAATTGGCAAATATAAATGTTAAGAATCAAATCTTAAATAGTCTTTTTAATTTTTCTAATGAAAACTTAGAATTACTTAGAAGAACTACTTTTCTTAAGCCTCTTATAAAAACAATGATAAGAGATTCTCTACTAGATCAAATTAAATTAGAAAATAAATTAAATAATGATTTGGCTGAAAAGTTTTTCAAGAATAGAAATATTTATGATGATCAAAATAAGAATAATTATTTTACCAAAAATCTCTTGGATGAAGAAGATATAATGAGAATTTCAAGCACACAATATAAGAGGAATTTATTTAGCTCAAAGTTATTTGAAGATAAAACTGAAGAATTTTTTAAAAAAAGGAAAGAAGATTTAGACCAATATATTTATAGTTTGATTCAGGTTAAAGATCAAAATTTAGCTCAAGAGTTGTATTTAAAATTGGAGTCAAATGAAAGTGAATTTTCAATACTCGCTAAAGAGTATTCTTTAGGACCTGAAAAGTATAGGAATGGTATTGAAGGGCCAATTTTAGGATCAAATATTAATCCCAAAATGAAAGATATTTTAAAATCAACTGATAAAGGTTTAGTTTGTGAACCTTTTAATATTAATGATAAATGGTTAGTAATTCGACTTGAAGAAATAATACATGCCGAATTAAATGAAACTATGAAAGGTAATTTATCAAATGAATTATTCGAACTTTTTTTAGAAAAATTAACAAGAGAAATTATTGAGGAAATAAAAGTAAAGTACTTCCCTGATAAATTTAAATATCCATAACCCCTTATGATCTCAAAGCTTCAATTAATAAAAAATTTTATAATAAAAAACGGTGAATTGAATTCATTTAAAACAGGTCAACTAATAATTCCTCCAGGAAAAGATGTGAATACAATTTTTTTGTTAAAAGAAGGTCAGGCAAGGTTAATTTTAAAAGAGAATAACAAGAGAACTACTCTTAAAAAGTTTAGTAAAGGTGAATTTATTGGTTTGTACAATTTAGTATCAGGGAAAAAAAATTGTGAATTTAGAGCTTCAAGCCAGTTAATAACTTATTCATTAAATAAAGAAAAATTTATAAATTTTATTTCAAAGGAAAATAATTTGAATGAATTTTTAAAGAATTATTTATTTGATGAAGAAATAGGTTCTGTTATTCAAGGAATATTAAAAAAATCATCAGGAAAAGAAAGTAATCTAAAATCAATCTTTGAAAATTTAAGAAATTATTGCACCATCCAAAATAAAAAAATTAATATAATAAAATCTTTAAAAAATAATGATTTTATTTTCTATTACAAAACCTTCTCTGAAGAAACTGAAATTAAAAGTTTGAAATCAATTCAAAGTTTTTCAAATTTAGAGGGACTTCTCTCACAAAATAATATAAGAATTTTATCTTTTAAGAAAGAAAAATTTATTGAGTACAAAGATAATTTTAAAACAGATATTTCTGATGATGTAATTATTGAAGATGATTCTGGGGTAGATAATATTAGTAATAATCAAATTAAATTATTAAATAGTAATTTTAGTAAAAATAAGGATGATTTTATTCAAGAAAATTTAGACCTCCTTAAATTGCTTGCTGATTTATTAAATATTCCATTTAGAAGAGACTCAATTTTGAGAGGACTAAAAGATTCATATGCTAAGAATGAAAATCCAGGAATTGAGATGATTGGTAAATTGGCGGCATCATTAGGTTTATATGCTGTAGGTGCAAAAATTTCGCCGAAAGATATTAACAGATTACAAACACCAGCTTTAATAAAATTTAAAAATAATTTTTATCTTATTAAGGAAAGTGATGAACAATCAATAATGATTTCTAATGAAAATAATAGTTTTATTAGGCTTGATAATGTACAAATTCAAGAAATCTTTGATGAGGATTTAGAGGTTGTATTAATTGAAAAATCTAATTTAACAAAAACAAAAAGGTTTGGTCTGGGATGGTTTTTACCAGTTTTGAGAAAATATAAAAAAGTTCTTATACAGGTATTAATCGCAAGCTTTGTAATTCAACTTTTTACTTTGGCTTCACCATTAATTATTCAATTAATAATAGATAAAGTTATAAATCAAAGGAGTCTTGATACACTTCAAGTATTAGGTGTAGCTCTGGTTATAGTAACTTTACTTGAATCTGTTTTAGGAAGCTTAAAGACTTTTCTTTTTACAGATGCTACTAACCGTATTGATCAAAGATTAGGGGCTGAGGTAATAGATCATCTTTTAAGACTGCCTTTGAATTACTTTGATAAAAGGCCAGTGGGTGAACTCTCATCGAGAATAAGTGAGTTAGAGAAAATACGTAATTTTTTAACAGGACAAGCTTTGAGTACCATCCTCGATGCTTTTTTCTCAGTAATTTATATAGTTATCATGTTCTTTTATAGTGCTATTTTAACTTTGGTGGCATTAGCTGTAATTCCTATACAAATAGCGCTAACACTTATAGGAGCTCCTTTATTTAGAAGACAATATAGGAGAACTGCTGAAGAAAATGCGAAAACCCAAAGCCATTTAGTTGAAATTTTATCAGGTCTTCAAACTGTAAAGGCTCAGAATGCAGAAATTGTGAGTAGGTGGAAATGGCAAGATTTATATTCAAAGTATATTTCTCGAACTTTTGAACAAACAATTACTGGAACTATAGTTGTTCAATTTAGTCAAGTTTTACAAAAGATATCCCAACTCTTGGTTTTATGGGTTGGAGCAAAACTAGTTTTGGATGGTTATCTTTCATTAGGCCAACTTATAGCATTCAGAATAATTTCTGGATATGTAACTCAACCTGTATTAAGACTTTCATCTATTTGGCAAAATATTCAAGAATTAAAGATTAGTTTTGAGAGATTAGCTGATGTGATCGATACCCCACAAGAATCAGATGAGACTGATAAGGATAAAATACCACTTACTGAAATCCAAGGAGAGGTGAATTTTCAAGGAATATCATTTAGCTTTAACAAATCAGGAAAAAATATTTTAAATAATTTAGATTTGAAAGTTGAGTGTGGACAATTTGTAGGTATTGTTGGCGAAAGCGGTAGTGGGAAAAGCACTCTTATGAAGTTATTACCAAGATTATACAAACCAGATCGAGGTAAAATCCTAATAGATAATACTGATATTGATAAAGTGGAACTAAATTCTCTAAGAAGACAAATAGGAATTGTTCCCCAAGAACCATTATTATTTTCAGGTTCTATAAGTCACAATATAGCCTTGACAAATCCAGATGCATCTTCTGAAGAAATTATTAAGGCAGCTAAAATCGCAGATGCTCATAATTTTATTATGGAACTACCAGATGGTTATAGTACAAATATTGGAGAAAGGGCAACAACTTTAAGTGGAGGCCAAAGACAAAGAATTTCAATTGCTAGAACATTATTAGGTTATCCTAATCTTTTGATAATGGATGAAGCAACTAGTGCTTTAGACTATAAAACTGAAAAAAATGTTTGCGATAATCTTGCTAGTTCTCTAAAAAATCAAACTGTTTTCTTTATAACCCATAGATTAGCGACTATTCGCAAAGCAGATTTAATTGTTTTCATGAAAAATGGTTCTGTCGCAGAAGTTGGTACTCATGATTATCTGATGAATAAAAAAGGATTATATTTTGATTTGTATTGTCAGCAGGAAAATTAATATTATGCGAAAAAGTTTTAAAAAAATTTTTAAGATCTTTAATTTACTTCAAGATAAATTAGATAAAAGCATTAAAGAAGCTGAACAAGATGAAAAAATATTAAAGCAGAATTTAATTTGGGCAAGAAGTCTTACCTGGGTTTTAATCGGGACCAGTTTAACATTTATTGGTTGGTTATCTATTGCAAAAACAGATGAAATACTTGTTGCTAATGGAAAGTTAGAGCCTATAGGTAAAGTTAAAGAGATACAAATCCCTTCAGGAGGTGTGGCTAAATCAATACTAGTTGAAAGCGGAAATCTTGTAGAAGAAGGTCAGGTTTTAATAAAACTTGATGCTGAAATAGCAAAGCAAAATTTACTTTCATTAAGCGATCAATTGGATCAAAAACGAATTCAATTAAAACTAAAAAAGGATGAAATTAATATGTCAGAATTATTGGATTCGGAAGTTACTAAAGGCAATAAAATTAAGTTAGAGTTAGAAGAAAATCTCTTAAAAAAATACGAAACACTTTATAAAAATGGTGCTTATCCTGAGATTGAATACCTCAAGCAAACAAGTAAATTTAATCAATTAAAGATTTCTGTTGAAAAAGATAAATTAGAAGCTAAGAATAGAAAGTTATTATTAACACAACAGTTAAAAGAATTAGAATCGCAAATCTCTGGTTTAATCTCAAGAAAAATTGCTGCAAATGTCAATCTTGAATACCAATCAATAAAATCTCCAGTTAAAGGAATAGTTTTTGATTTAAAGCCAACCAATGTTGGATTTGTCGCACAAACTAGTCAGCCAATAATGAAAATTGTCCCTATAGAGAATCTTGAAGCAAACATCTTAGTACCTACAGATAAAATTGGTTTTGTTAGAGAAGGTATGGATGTGGATATTAGTATTGATTCTTTCCCCGCGAGTGACTTCGGAGTTTTAGAAGGGGTTGTTAAATTTATTGGATCTGATGCTTTGTCACCAAATTCATCTCCTGAAATAAGGACCTTTAGTTTTCCTGTTACCGTAAATTTATCTGATCAATTCCTTAATTTAAAGAATGGTAAAAGTCTGCCCCTTCAAACCGGTATGTCCTTAACAGCAAATTTTAAATTAAGGAAAGTGAGTTATTTGAGATTGCTTTTATCTAACTTTAAAAGCAAGACTGATTCTTTAAAAGAAATCTAATTTTTCTTGGGAGTAATTATATAAGATTAAAGTATTTGGTTATTATTTATTTGATCCTCATTTAATTGCATTGACAATAGCATCTCATTCGTGAAATCTGTTTCTTGTCTAATAGCAGTTGCAATGTAATTTACTATTTCCGTATCAGAATCTCCAAAATCTATAATGTCATAACCTAGATCTTTTAATGACTCGATTGTGATTTTACTTAAAGTCTGGTCTTTCTCCTCCCTATAGGACATTACTTCCCAGGAAAATTCATCCTCATTCCAATGTGAATATGCGGATCCTGGTCCATAATCTTTTTCAATAGGAATATATTCTTGGTCAATTCCCTTGTATTCGGACCAAGCTTCTAATGCATAAGAACCTATATAATCTCCAAATTCATCAATAATATCCCCCCCTCCGTACTGATTCCATGGCGCAGGCACATTTTCATCCACTAACCATTCATAATCATCTCCGTACCATAATATTCCGAAACCCATAACATGTATGATTTCATGTATAGCTGTTGCAGTGATATCTCCTTGTTCAAGAACTGAACTATCACTAGTAAAACTCACTATTCCCTGAGAAGGTAAGCCTATTTTGCTTATATCACCAAACTGATCTACTTCATATCTAATTTCAGTCACCATCGCTGCGGCATATTCAATTTCCTCGCTGGCTTGAACGAATATACTTAAATCATCAATATGTTCTCCATTGTATAGATAACCATCATCCCAAGGCTGGCCAGCACTTACTCCATAATCTTTTTCTGTATATGCATTAACGTCGGGCAAACCACTAGAAATAATACTTTCTAATGTCTGCACAGCTTCCTCTAGATATGGTTCATATAAATTCTTCTCAATTCCATAACTTTCAAAGGAATTATGATCAATAATTAAATCAATATTAAATGGATCATCTTCGATAACAGGGAGGGACCCCTGTTGATTATCTCCATTGAGATCAAAACCAAATAAATTTTCTGCATCATTAATCCCTTTATTGGAACTTGGATAACCAAGATTGTCGTAGTAAATTCCATCATTATTAAACAAAAATGCAGTAAGTTGATCCTCCTCTTTGTCAAAAACTAGGGCGATGTATTCTCCAACATTTTCTGGTGAATTTAGTTCTGGATCAGTAATTACCTCTACTGCTATAGGAATATATCTGTCGGCTAAAAATGATCCAATATTTGAACCGTCTAGGTAATATAATTCAGATTTACTGTTGGGTGAATCAGAATCAGAAATGAAGATATTGTTGTAGATATCTATGTAAACATCAGTTAAATTTTCGGTATTGTCAAAGGTATTAAACTCAAGATCTCTTAATTCTTGTAATTCATCAATTTTGAATTCATCATATTGTGGAATTTCTTCTTCATTAAGTGACGCTTTTATGCCATCTTTATTCAGATCAAAACCAAATAGATTTTCTGCATCATTAATCCCTTTATTGCTACTTGGATAACCAAGGTTGTAGTAGTATTCTCCATCATTATTAAACAAAAATGCAGTAAGTTGATCCTCCTCTTTGTCGAAAGCAAGTGCAATATATTCTCCAACATTTTCTGGTGAATTTAGTTCTGGATCAGTAATTACCTCTACTGCTATAGGAATATATCTATCGGCCAAAAATGTTCCAAAATTTGAACCGTCTAGGTTAGTCAATTCAAATTTACTGCTGGAATCTCTATCGGAAATAAAAATATTATTGTAGATATCTATGTAAACATCAGTTAAATTTTCGGTATTGCCAAAGGTATTAAACTCAAGATCTCTTAGTTTTTGTAATTCGTTAATTTGAAAAATGTTTTCAACTGGATCACCTTTATAATTATCATTATTAAGATCTAATCCGAATACTTTCTCTAAACCAAAAATTGTTTGATTATTCTTAGGGATGCCAAGTTTTGTTATAAGCATCCCTTCTTGATTGAAAAGATAACTATAGATTTTTTTATTTTTCACATTGTATCCAATGAGGAGATTATTATCTTCTAAATAAGGATTGTTATAAAGTTCTGATGTTGGGTAGTCAATAAATTCTATAGCTAAAGGTTTTATATCTTTACCTAAGTCGTTTTGGAAATTAATACCCTTGAAATTTGTAAGTTCAATTGGGTTATCTTTATTGTCTCCTAAAAAGTATAAATCCCCATTATTTATATCTTTATAGAGATCGATTAAATTTTCATTTCCATCAAGAGTTTTTAATCCATATTTTTGGAATTCTGAATTTTTATCTAACTTCTGTATATTCTGTCCCATTACAGAATCATTATTTAAATCTATCCCAAATAATTTTTCAGCAAAATAAATTTGTTTAAGATCTGGATCGTTAATTTCCTCAATAAACTTACCATCCTCATCGAATATAAAACCGTCTAAATAATTATAAAATTCATCGCGTTGATCCCCTACTAGAAGAATATGTTTACCTACATATTCCTTGCCTATAGTAGGTTCTGTTATTACCTCTATTGCAACTGCTTGGTAATCATCATTTAGTTCATAACCAAAATTTTTGTTTTTGTATGTTAATTCAATTAGATTGTGTGATTCACCTGTAGGAGCAAAATATACGTTTTCATTATGAGGATCAATGAACAGATCAGTTAAATTATTGATGTTTGGGAAAACAGTAAATCCAAGGTTGCGTAAATCAAATGGTTCATCTATTTGATGTAAGCTTCGACCTTGTACATCGTCTTCGTTAAGGTCGATACCGAATAATTTTTCCGCTTCATATGTAATGTTGTCTCCTGGATTTAATTTTGTGGTTTCCTGGATTAATTCGCCTGAAGAATCGAAGGTGGTAACAACGAAAGAAGCAGGTACATTTTCTTGAACTTCCTCTGTTATAGTTCTTGTTCTTCTGCCATCTTTTACTTTTTTGGTAACTTTTTTAGTGGTCTGATGAGCTTCTACATAAGAGAGAAGTCTGAGGTAACCATCGTCAGATTTCTCTACATCGATGGCAGTGTGATAAGGAGCGGATACAAAACTGGAACCATCTTTATTGGTTAATAATGTTTGAATGGAGATGTCAGAAGAATCGGCGGACAATAGTTCTCCTGAGTTCTTGTCAGTGAGAAGAGTCTTATTATCTGAAGCCTCGTTGAATACTTCAATATCATTTGCAGTTGTGAATGCATCACGGTCAAATTCCTGTACATTTCTACCCTGTACATCATCATCGTTAAGATCGATACCGAATAATTTTTCTGCCTCATAAGTGAGAGGATCAGCGGCATTTAATTTGATAGTTTTTTGATTAGGATTGCCGTTTTCATCGAAGCTGTCGATATAGAAACCAGCCTCACTGTATTGAGTGACTGGAGCAAAGACCTCCTCGGTTATGGTTTTTGTTCTGCCTCTGCTATCTTTTATTTTCTTCTTGATTTTTTTAGCGACGA
>JAEPLS010000004.1 GCA_017644325.1 Prochlorococcus marinus CUG1438
CAAATAACTTTAATTGATGAAAATCATGAAGAAGAAAATCAAGAACAAATAACTTTAATTGATGAAAATCATGAAGAAGAAAATCAAGAACAAATAACTTTAATTGATGAAAATCATGAAGAAGAAAATCAAGAACAAATTATGCTTGAAGGTTTAAAAACTATAGAAAATTCAGAAGAAACAAATAGTGAATCAAATTACTTAAAAATTTCTAACAACAATCAAGTAGTCAATATTAAACAAGATTCTAATCAAATAAATCAATATATTAAAAACCCAAAATTACCACTACCTAATATTAAAAATTTAAGAAAATGGATTAATAAAGATAAAAAAGCTAGTTAGCTTTTTACATCATGCCTGGCATGCCCATGCCACCCATACCTGGCATACCCATGCCACCCATACCTGGCATACCCATACCACCCATACCTGGCATACCCATACCGCCCATACCTGGCATACCCATACCACCCATGCCTCCCATTGGATCTCCACCTGGTCCTCCAGGAGCTGGGGCTTCAGGCTCTGGAATGTCGGCCATCGCAACTTCTGTTGTGAGGAGCATAGCTGCAATAGATACTGAATCTTGAAGAGCTAATCTTATTACTTTAGTTGGATCTAATATTCCTGAATCTTTTAAATCCTCATATTTCCCTGAGTTAGCATTGAAGCCTTTGTTAAGTCTTTTAATTTCAGCGACAACTACATCACCATTAAAACCAGCATTTTTTGCTATTTGTTTAGTAGGTTCCAAAAGAGCTTCTTTTACTATATTTATCCCTGTTCTTAAATCATCGGAAGATGTTTGACTTAAATTTAAAAGGTCATCTGATATTTCAATTAAAGTTTGTCCACCTCCAGAAACTACACCCTCTTCAATAGCAGCTTTCGTTGCATTAAGGGAATCTTCGATTCTTAACTTTTTGTACTTCATCTCTGTTTCTGTTGCAGCTCCAACTTTGATAAGTGCTACTCCTCCAGCTAGTTTTGCAATCCTTTCATTGATTTTGTCCTGATCATACTCTGAGTCTGTTATTTCAACTTCTCTCTTTAATTTTTCTACTCGCGCTTTAACCAAATCTTTAGTGTCTTCGAAGGCAACAATTGTAGTTTTGTCCTTCGTGATAGTTATTTTTTTTGCTTTGCCTAAGTCATTGATCGATACTTTATCAAGTTTCATCGATTTATCTTCGCTAATTAACTTAGCCCCTGTAAGAATTGCAATATCTTCGAGTGCAGCTTTTCTTCTCTCACCAAATAATGGAGCTCTAACGGAAGCTACATTTAAAATTCCACTATTTTTATTCAAAACCAGAGTGGTTAAAGCCTCTCCTTCGATATCTTCAGCAAGAATTAGAAAAGGTGAGCCTGACTTCTGAATTTCTTCAAGTATTGGAACTAGATCAACTAAAGTTGAGATTTTTTGATCAGTGATTAATATTTTAGGGTTTTCAAGTTCACAAACTTGTCTTTCTTGGTCTGTTACAAAATATGGAGAACTATATCCTCTATCAAAAGACATTCCTTCAGTTATATCTAATTCTGTTTCTAGTGATTGAGATTCTTCAACAGTTATTACACCATCAGAAGTAACAATATCCATTGCTTTCGAAATTATAGATCCAATTTCTTCATCACCTCCAGCACTAACTGTTGCAACTTTTTGAATATCAGAACCACTTAATGAAATACTTTTGGAGCTTAATTTTTCTAAAACAAAAGCTAGGCCTACCTCCATTCCTTTTTTTAACTCCATAGGACTGGCACCAGAAGCAATATTTTTTAATCCCTCCTGAACCATCTTCTGAGTCAAAATAGTTGCTGTTGTTGTTCCATCACCAGCACTCTCTTTTGTCTTGGCCGCAACTTGTTCTATTAATTTCGCTCCTAAATTAGCAATAGGGTTTTCAATCTCAATCTCTTTGGCAACAGTGGATCCATCTCTTACTATATCTGGCGAACCAAATTTTCTCTCTATTACTACATTTTTTGCCTTCGGGCCAATAGTAACTTTTACTGCGTTAGCTACGAAATTTACACCTTTTTCTAGCGCCTCTCTTGATTCATTAGAAAAGCTCAACTGTTTTGCCATGTTTACTGGATCTTTTGTATTTATTCTAATCTCCCATAGAATCTTTTTTAAGGGATATTTAATTAAGTGGGGAAAGCCGAATTTCTTTTAATGAGACATACAAATTAATTCAAATAAGGGTATCTTTAGGATATGGATGAAACAAATAATCTTATTTTTACTCTTACCGCAATTCTCGCGATTGCTATGACACTGATATATTTTCCTTTAAGATTTTTCTTGACTTTAACTGCTAGAAGTAGACGACTAAAACTTTTACAAAAAATTAGAAGGTTAAGAGATGAATTGGGTCAGCCTTATGAAAGTACATAATTAAATGCTCATACCCCCGTCAATACTAATTGTTTGTCCTGTAATGTAACTTCCTGCATCATTTGAAACTAAGAACGATACTAAGTTTGCAATTTGAGAACAACTGCCTAATTTCCCTAGAGGAATAACTTTAAGAATATCTTCAGTATTAAGTTTTTCAGTCATTTCTGTTTCTATAAAGCCTGGAGCTATTGCATTTACGTTTATACCTCTTGAAGCAAATTCTTTAGCGCAAGTTTTAGTGAATCCAATAACTCCAGCTTTGGCGGCAGAATAATTTGCTTGACCGGGATTACCAATTAATCCAACAACAGATGAAATATTTACGATACTACCACTCCTTTTTTTCATCATAAATTTTGAAGCATATTTCGTACAAAGAAAAACTCCTTTTAAGTTTGTATTTAGTACGTCATCCCATTGTTCCGATTTCATTCTCATCAATAGTCCATCTCTAGTAATGCCAGCATTGTTAATGAGGATATCAATGGTGCCATTGATTTTGATTATTTCTTCAAAAGCTGAACTAACAGAATCCTCTTTTGAAACATCAAATTTTAATTTATGAGCTTTACCTCCCGAATTTTTTATTGAATTTACAACTGCTTCAGCTTTTTCATCAGAAGAAGAGTAATTAATAAAAACTTCTGCTCCTAAGCGGCTTAGTTCTAAAGCAATTTCTTTACCAATTCCTCTGCTAGCTCCAGTGATTAAAGCAACTTTGCCTGATAATGAATCTGTATTGGACATTATGAAATTTTATAATTTTCAATCGTAGTACTATTTGTGTAAAGATATTGCTTTTATTTATAATTGTCTAGAAAATATTAAGACCTTCTATTGTGCACTTTTTAATACCAGCTGCAGGAAGTGGTAGCAGAATGAAAGCTGGAAAAAATAAATTACTTATTGATTTAGAAGGAGAGTCCTTGATTTATTGGACACTTAAATCTGTATTTTCTGCAAGCTCAACAAATTGGGTTGGAATAATTGGTCAACCGAAAGATAAAGATTTATTATTAGATTCGGCAAAGCATCTTGCCCATAAGGTTCATTGGATTAATGGTGGTGACACCAGACAACAGTCAGTTTTTAATGGTCTAAAAGCGCTACCAAAAGATGCTGAAAAAGTTTTAATACATGATGGTGCGAGATGTCTAATTAATCCTGAATTGATAGACCTTTGTGCCAAGCAATTAGATGAAAATGAAGCTGTTATTTTGGCTACTAAGGTAACTGATACAATAAAGATTGTTGATAATGAAGGTTTTATTAAAGAAACACCAGATAGAAATTATTTATGGGCAGCGCAAACTCCTCAAGGCTTTTTAGTAGATAGATTAAAAAAAGCTCATAAGATGGCAATAGATAAAAACTGGAAAGTTACAGATGATGCCTCACTATTTGAAATGCTTAATTGGAAAGTGAAGATTATTGAAGGAACTTATTCAAATATAAAAATTACATCCCCCATAGATTTGAAAATAGCAAAACTTTTTGTGAAGAACCCCTAGTTAAAAAGGTTTATCGATACTAAGAATGCCATCATCACCATTTAAGGTTGCTTCGTATCCTAAAGGAATGCAAGCATTTCCCGATATGTGGCCTATTGGGAGGTCAAAAAGAATAGGAAAATCAAACTCTTGGAGTCTTTCAATAATGCAGTTTTTTAGTAAATCATTCCATTCAAGATCGCAGGAATCATTAGAAAAACTTCCGAATCCAATACCAGCAATTTCAGAAAGTGTTTTAGTCATTCTGAGGTAAGTCAACATACGATCAATTTTATAAATATCTTCATTAATATCTTCAAAAATTATTATTTTTCCTTTGCAATCTGGAAAGTGATTAGTACCAATTAAAAAAGTAGCAATAGTTAAGTTAGAAACGATAATTTGTCCTTTAGCTTTTCCAGCTCTTAAAGGAATTCCTCTTATGTCCTCAACATATCCTTCAAAAAGTAAATTTCTTAATCTCTCAAGGCTCCACTCTGGCTCTTTGAAAAGGCCAGTAACCATTGGGCCATGAATAGAACCTTTAAATCCTTGAGAATATTTAGATAGTAATAAAGAGCATGTATCTGAGAATCCAAGCATTAAACCATTCTGCCAAGAAGGTTCTTTTTCTAAAAGTCTTGCTGAACCCCAGCCTCCTTTTGCAAAAATGATTAGCTTACTATTTTGTGCTTTTTCCAGTTCTTCAAATCTAGTTAGATCATTACCTGCAAAATAACCAAATTTTTTTGATAGAGAATTATTTTCATTAATTTCCAAACCCCATTTTTTTAAGATTTCTATGCCTTTTTGAAAATTTTCGTCTTCATCAATAAAGGATCCTGGAGCTAAGATGTCTATTAGATCACCTTTTTTTAATCTAAAAACCATATTTAGAATTTATGAGGCAATAATGATTCCTAATAAAAGGAATCCTCCATAAATTGATTGGTTTTTGAAGTGATTCCCAATATTTTTTATTGATTGCTTTTCCTCAGGAAATACTTTTAGTATATCTCTCTGCATTAAGATTGAGGTTATAAGCCAAATTGGCCAAAAAATAAAATCCATTTGATTAATCAATCCGCATAATGCGAGAAAACAAGAAGTTAAAAAATAACAAATTTGAATAATTATTCTTGTATTGTTCTGGAGGGTAACAGCGGAACTATTTATTCCAATTTCGATATCATATTTTTTATCTGCTAAAGCATAAATCGTGTCAAAGCCAAAAGTCCAAAAAATGGTAGCTAGCCAGCAAAATAATAAAACAATACTATTTAAATTGCCTTCATTTGCGGCCCACGGAATTAAGACAGCAAAACCCCAGCATATCGATAAAATTAATTGAGGATATTTAAACCATCTTTTAGCAGAAGGATAAATTAAAATAATAGGTAAAGCTAAAAAAGCAAGTGAAATGCTAAGGATTCTTCCAGGCTGAGGTAGTGACAAAGTTAAAAAGAAGCTACCTAAAATTAAAAAGAAAAGAATTGAATAAGCTGTTTTAAGATCGATTTTATTTGCAGCTAAAGGCCTATTTTTTGTCCTAATAACTCTTTGATCAATTTTTTTGTCCCAAATATCATTAACCACGCAGCCTAATCCACTTACTAATATTCCCCCCAGTATTATTCTTAGCAACATTAAAAATGTTGGATTAGCATCTGGAGTTAAATATAAACTCCATCCAGCAGGAATAAGTAAGATCATTCTTCCAGTCGGCTTATTCCACCTTAATAATTCAAAAAAAGTACTTAATTTAATTTGTCGATTTTTATTTTGCATATTACCTATTGTATATTTCATAACTTTAAATAATCTTACTAGGATTAAATGATTTCTATTATTTAATAATCAATCTTGGCTATATTTATTAATGGACTAAAGATATCTGCATCTTATAAAAAGACATGATACAGAAACAAGATTTAAGATATTTTCAAGAAAAGCAAATTTTAGTAGCTTCTATAGATATTGGAACTAACTCTACACATCTCTTGGTAGCAGAAATTAATCTAGAATTAAAATCATTTTCGATAAAATTCACTGATAAATCAACCACTCGTCTTGGAGAAAGAGATGAGGAGGGTAATCTTACTGCAGAATCAATCCAAAGAGCATTAGTTACTCTTAAGCGATTTAAGGAATATTGTAAAAGTAATGGAGTAAAACAAATAGTAACAGCAGCAACAAGTGCAGTTAGAGAAGCTCCAAACGGTCAAGATTTTATTAGAAGAGTTCTTGATGAAACTGATATTCAAATAGAAATGATAAGTGGTTCTGAGGAAGCCAGATTAATTTACCTTGGTGTTCTTTCTGGTATGGCTTTTGAAGATCAGTCTTTTGTAATCATAGATATTGGAGGAGGATCTACAGAATTAATACTTGCTGATAAAAAAGATGCTATAGCTCTTACCAGTTCGAGAATTGGTGCGGTAAGACTTAAAAATGATTTTTTAAATAAAGAGTCTATAAATTCAGAAAGATCGAGTTTTATTACAACTTTTATTAAAGGATCTTTAGAACCATCTGTTCGAAAAATAAAGAGTAGATCTAAGGGAGATAAGACTTTATCTATGATTGCAACCAGTGGCACTGCAACCTCATTAGGAAATTTGATTTCAGATGATTTGGGAGAATCTAAACAAAAGTTGCATGGTTATAAATTTAAAAGGGAAAATTTACAAAGTGTATTAGAAAAACTAATTAAATTGCCAGTTTCGGAAATCAAGAAAATACCTTCATTAAGTGAGAGAAGAGCAGAAATAATTGTTCCAGGAGCATTGATATTAAATACAGCAATGGAGATGTTGAACTTTAATGAATTAACAATAAGTGAGAGGGCGCTTAGAGAGGGTTTAGTTGTTGATTGGATGCTTCGTAAAGGGATAATAAAAAACGAGTTAAATATTCAAAGCAATATTAGAAAAACAACCATAGTTCATCAGGCCAGAAAGTTTGGTGTAGATAGTACAAGAGCTGAGAAAGTTATCGATATTGCCTGTCAAATCTACGATCAGACTAAAAATATTTTTCATAGCGATAATGACCCTAAAGCCAAAGAACTTCTTTGGGCAGCTTCTAATCTTTATAATTGTGGGAAATACGTGAATGTTGGTTCATATCACAAACACTCTTGGTACTTAATAAAAAATTGTGAGTTGTTGGGATATTCTGAAGCAGAAACAAATATTATTGCGTCAATTGCAAGATACCATAGAAAGACTCTACCTAAGAAAAGACATGAGTCTTGGCAAAATTTAATATCCAAAGAAGATAAAACATTAGTTCTTGAAATGTCATTGATTTTGAGACTAGCAGCATCTCTTGATCAAAGACCTGACAAGGTGATCTCCTCAGTTCAAATAAAATTGCAGGGAAATATTCTTACATTTGAACTTTTACCCTTAAATAGAAACCATGATCTTCTCCTTGAAAAATGGAACTTAGGATTATGTCGTGATGTAATAAAAGAATTAAAGAATTTGGATTTAAAAGTTATTTAGTTTTTTTAATAAATTCTTGTTTTGGGGTTTCATTCTTAAAAGACTCCGAAATAAAATTTAAAATTAGCGAAGAAGCGATTAATCCAAGAAAGCCTGAAATTAAAATTAATACCAAACCAGCTGCGTTTAGATTTTTAGATTTTTTAGAGTCATCAGTTTTGCTAGAAACTTCTTCAACTATTTTTTCAATCTTATCCTCCTTACTTTGTATCTTAAATTCATTCATTATAAATTCAGTATTAAGTTTCAGCTTCTGTGAAATTCTGCGAACCATCGCTTTGACAAATACTTTTTCAGGTAGCTCATCTTCGTTGCCTTCCTCTATGGATTTAAGTTGGTTAACTCCGATTTTTAAATCTTTAGCCAACTCTTCAATAGATTGATTTCTACTTAATCTTGCCTCTTTAATAAAATTTCCAATTCTTTTTAAAGAGGAATCATCTCTTTCATTATTGTTTTCCGTAAAAGATCTTATTTCTTCCAAAGCAAGTAAATTTTTCTTAATTATAGTGATTAATATTTTTCTATCAACTTTAAGATTATTTATTTCCTAAAAAGATGACTGTAATTTGGATCATATAGATTAGATCTTTTTTGAGAATTGTTTATGGCTGGGCTAATTATATAAATAGTTGTTCTTATTAATTTTTTGTCAATAGAAAATTTTTCCATATCTTTTAATTCTATTAATGATGTCCAACCATCATCCCAAGACACTCTGTATCCAACAATAACTTTTGTCTCAGGGGGATAAAACTCAAGTAAAGTTTCTTGAGACCTTTTTACATGTCGAGCACTTAGATAAAGACATAATGAGGAATTATGTTTTGCAAGATCTTTTAAAGATTCTTTCTCAGGCATACCTGTCCTACCCCCAGCTCTAGTTAAAATTATTGTTTGCGTTATGTCAGGGATAGTTAACTCCGCATCATGATATGCTGCCGCGACTTGAAAAGCACTTACGCCAGGAACAACTTCGATTTCAATTCTTTCTTTTTTTAAAATTTCTATTTGTTCTTTAATTGCTCCAAAAAGACAGGGATCTCCATCATGTAACCTTATAACGATTTTGCCTGCATGAAATTTTTTTATCATAACTGCGGTAATTTGCTCTAATGTGAGTGAACTTGTTTTGATTTTTTCAGAACCTTCTTTAGAAAATTCTAAAATCTTTTCAGGAATAAGAGAATCAGTCCAGATAATGACATCTGCAGATTTTATCTTTTTTAATGCTTTTATTGTTAATAACTCTGGATCGCCAGGACCTACTCCAATGAAGGATATTTTTTTATTCATTCTTTATATTTTTGCCAATGCATGTTTTTGATTTTAAAAAAAATATTCCAATAAATCCAGAAGAAAATAGAAAAATACTTATAAATTGAGCCATTCTTATACCTTCATTACAGAAAGGTGGAAGTCCACCAACACAAAGAGGGTCAATTCTTAAACCTTCAATCCAGAATCTTCCAAAGCTATAACTTATTAAATAAAGACAGCTAATAAAACCAGGCCTAATGAA